>JAYTNJ010000063.1:0-8881 GCA_043748345.1 Saprospiraceae bacterium | reverse complement strand
CTAACTCAAAGATAATGATTTACGTTATATTATGCAACTATTTTGTTATGTATATTTATTTGATATTCACTATTTTAAAAAGTCCGAAACTTCAGTTATGTTAATAGCAATTATTTTTCCTTATTATTAACAAAGTAGAATATATTTATTTTTACTTTTGGGGCTTAATGGAGCATGAATTACTCATACTTCGTTTTCATCAACACAATTTAATCATCAACTCTTATCAAATGAAACAAGTATTTCTAACATGTATTTTGCTGTTCACCTTAAGTTTTACTTTCGGTCAACGGAAAATTACAGGACTAATTACCAATAATGCAGGAGAGCCTCAAATCGGGGCCAATGTATCAGTTAAAGATGTACCTGCTTTGGGGACAATCTCTGATATAGATGGAAAATATGAAATAACCGTCCCTGCAGATGCAAAAATTCTGTTATTCAGTTACACAGGATTTGAAACGCTGGAAATTCCAATAGGAAGTTCGGATGTAATTGATGCCATTATGGCAGAAGGTAAATTACTGGAAGAAGTGGTCGTTACGGCTTTGGGATTTACCACAAAAAAAGACCGGTCGGGTTCGACAGCATCCAGTGTCAACAAGTCGGCAATTAAATCATCAGGCGAGCCAAATTTGCTAAATAGTCTGGCTGGAAAAGCATCAGGCGTCAAAATTGTCAGAGCTAATGGTGACCCCGGAGCAGGTACCAACATTCAGATCAGAGGGGCAAATACCATAGGTGGTAGTTCTCAGCCACTGGTAATCGTGGATGGAGTGCCTATGTCCAATGATAACCTTTATGGCTCAGGCTCTTCCAGATCCGGAGGTGTATCACAGTCATCCCGTATCAATGATATCAACCCAGAAGATGTAGAGTCTATTCAGATTCTTAAGGGAGCATCTGCAGCAGCACTATGGGGATCCAGGGCAGCCAATGGTGTATTGATGATCACTACTAAATCCGGAAAACTGAATCAGAAAATGAAAATCAGTATATCTTCATCTTATTCTGTAGACGAGATTAATAAAAGACATCCTCTTCAAAGTACATTTGGTCAGGGGGCAGCGGGCGTGTTCAGTGCTACAGGTGCCAACTCATGGGGAGATAAAATCGAAAATAGATCTGGTGCTGCTGATGACGTGACCACCACAGGGCAAAGATTTGTAGGAGATGATGGCAGAATTGTTTACCCCATTACAAAAAAGAATTCTAAAGAAACATTTGTTGATGAAAACTTTAATGCAGTATTCCAAAACGGTTTTGTTACAGACAACAACATAACTTTTTCAGGAGGTGGTGCCAAAACAAACAATTTCTTTTCTGTAGGTTACTTATCCCAGGAAGGTATTGTAAAAAACAGCGATTATACTAGAGCAACAGTTAGATTTAATAACCAGACATTTATGTCCGACAAGTTTGTACTTACAACAAAGGCAAATTATATTCACTCCAGTACCAATAGAATACAGCAAAATTCCAATACTGCAGGTCTTTATTTAGGTCTATTAAGAACTCCTGCTGATTTTGATAATTCTATTTACAGAGGGACGCACATAAGTGCCACAGGAGTAGCTACGCCAGGAAGACAAAGAAGTTATAGAAGATATTTGGGTGATAATATCAATCCAACTTGGAATAATCCAATTTGGACTACCAACGAGCAAAAAGCTCCCAATACAGTACAGCGGTTTGCCTTTTCTTCCAATTTGAACTATTCTCCAACCAAATGGTTGCAATTAGACTTAAGGGGTGGTTTGGATTCTTACATAGACGAGAGGTCTTATTTTTCACCAGTGGGTTCTGCAGCATTTAATATGGGAAGGCTAGAGTCAGATTTATTGAGAAATACAGAAACAAACGTTGATTTGATAGCCAGGACTGAATTTGGAAAAATTATGAACGATGTGATAGGTATAAATGGTACACTTGGATTTAACATCAATGACAGATTGCGTAAGACTAGTTTTTCTGGCTCCCAAACATTCTTGTCACCATCCAATTTGCAAAATTTTAGTAACACAGCAGCTCCATTCGAAGTGAATAATGGAAAAAATCAAATCAGATCCAATAGATTATATGGAATACTGACGTTTGACTACGATGATCAAGTGTTTGTAAATCTTTCAGGCGCACAAGAAGCAGCTTCTTCTATGTCTGGTACATATTTTTATCCATCAGCCGACATAGCGTGGCAATTTACTAAATCTTTAATTCCGGCCAATCAAATCTTGTCCTTTGGTAAACTAAGATTGTCTTATGGTAAGGTGGGTGTGCAACCAGCTGCTTATCGTTTTGGTACCACCTATGAGCAATTTGCTTACAGCACCTATGACGATGCATTAGATATCAACGAATTTGGAGGGGGATTCCGATTGAATGATGACCTAGGCAACCCAAATTTAAAACCGGAAATCAAAACAGAGTTTGAAATAGGTACAGACCTTAGATTGTTCAATGATAAAGTGACGCTTGGATTGACATACTATAAAAATACCATCAACGACATTTTACTCGCCATTAATTTATCTCCGAGTTCAGGCTTCTTGTCCAAATATGGTAATGCTGCCAAGATGGAAAATAAGGGACTTGAAATAGACCTTGGTGTAAAAGTGCTGGACGAAAAAAAGTTTGGACTGGAAATTTACGGTAACTTCAACAACAACAGAAATAAAGTATTGAATCTTGCAGGTGTGGAAAGATTGGCACTGACAGATCAGTCCATTACTTCCAATGCGATCGTTGGTCAGCCATTAGGGATTTTATTTGCTTCCAAAGCTGCCAGGAAAGCTGATGGAAGCCTGGCACTAAACGAAAGAGGTTTTCCAACTTTAGCTCCTGAACAGGGCATAGTAGGAGATCCTAATCCGGACTGGCGAGGTGGAGCAGGAATCAGAGGTCGATATGGTAAACTCAATTTTAATGTTTTGTTTGAATCGTATCAGGGTGCAGATTTTGCAGAAAGAACAAAATTTGTTTTACATGCTTTCGGCACATATGAAAATGTAGGACGTGAAGTCACATTGACCAAAGATGTAATCAATAGTACTGGAACAAAGTTTACTGCGGGTACTACCGTCCGAGGAAATATTCAAGACTTTGGAGGTGGAGATGTATTATTGGATGAGGGTTGGTATACTACTTTGGGTGGTGGCTTAGGTGGTTCTGCAATCAATGAATTTGCCATATCAAATGGAAGTTGGACCAGGCTTAGAGAGGTGTCTTTAGAATATAGCTTTTCTGGAAAAGCACTCAGCAAAATAGCTAAGATATCATCTATTGATCTTTCAATATCCGCCAGAAACTTAGTAATATGGACTGACATATTGGGTATAGACCCCGAAGTGAATCAATCTGGAGTAGATAATGGTTTTGGTATAGAGTATTTTACAAATCCAAGTACGAAATCCTGGGTTGCTTCACTAAAGCTTAATTTTTAATATAACTTAAAAAAGTAAAACAATGAAATCGACATAAAAAATAATCAGGGTTTATATTATGAAAACCACAATGATTATTTTTTATCAAAGATTCTATCTGATCATTAAAAACAAATAAAAAATAAACAGATGAAACGATTTAGAAATATATTTTTATTTACGTTTATACTAACTTTAGTAAGCTGCGAAGGACTCGTGGAAGGTATAAACGACAACCCTAACGGGATCACCGCTGACACCTTTGATGCCGGTGTGCTTTTACTTAAAGGAATTCAACTTGCCAATATTAGTATTCAGGTTGGGCATCAGGCTCGTATAGGTAGCATGTGGAGTGGGCAGAGTAGAGGTGTTTTGTTATTGTACAAAAGTATTGCTGAATACAATATTTCAGCAGAGGAGACCAACGGAATGTGGCAAAATGCCTATCAGGGAGTCATCAAACAATCAAAGGTCTTAAGAGACCAAACGGCGACAAGTCCTGTGGCTAAGTTGTATTCTGGTATTACAAAGGTAATGGAAGCACATGCTTTTGGTACTTTAGCAAGCTTATTTGGTGATATTCCGTTTACTGAGGCTGCCACTGATGTAGCCAATCCTAAGTTTGAGTCCCAAAAACAGGTTTTAGCCAATGTTCAGACTTTGCTTGACATGGCTATTACTGATCTGGAAGCAGCTCCAACGGCGACAATTGCTGAAGACTTGTTTTACTCAGGAAATAAAACCAAGTGGATCAAAGCAGCAAATACGATTAAAGCAAGATTTTTTATCTTGACTCGCGAATATGACAAGGCTTTGGCGAGTGCAAAAAAAGGAGTGTTGGCCAAGGCTGATGCAATGGTGTTCACACCACCCAATCTAGGTATTGGAAGTACCAACACATATTTTAAAGTGATAGACCAAAGAGCAGGCTATTGGGGTTTTACAGGATCGTTTTTGGATAATATGTTGAAAGTTGGTACAACCAGCCGTAATCATACAAAAACAAATGAAGCCGCGCGCCTAAGGTATGTAGCATTTAACGGAAATACTGCCAACAGCAATTTAGGTATTGCGGCGAGAAACAGACCTCAAATACTGGTCGGATATGAAGAAAATCTTCTGTATATCGCAGAAGCTGAAGCGAGAGCGGGCACTGATGCAGAAGCATTAAAAAACCTAAACACATTAAGAGCGCACCTTCAGTCTGGAAGTGCTTTTGAAAAACTTATTGCTACAGATTCATTGAGATATACTGCATTTACAATTCAGGATTTTGAAGCCGGTGGCATCGAAAACAAAGACAGTAAACCAGTAAAAACAGCACTTCTCAGAGAAATAATCGAAGAAAGGTATGTTGCTACCTTTTTGACACATGTGCCATTTGAAGACCTAAGACGTCTTAGCCAAAAAGAAAAAGAAATCGCAGTGTTACCTCCTTTTAATATTAATAACGCCACAAAATATCCTCAAAGATTTATTGTGGCTCAGTCTGAACTAAGTGCTAATCCAAATGCACCGCGTGATCCTGGTATATTTGCAGAAACAGAAATAAACCGATAACTGATTCTGATGCCATCTAAAAAAAATCCTTCCTGAATGCTCAGGAAGGATTTTTTCATTTTGTTTAATTTTTTTTTCACTTTTATATTCACCAAAACATCATTAAGTATGAAAGCTGTTATATTTATTTTACTCTTAATTGTGGGTTTTGGCGCAGTAGCACAAAACAAGATTAATAATATTTCTGATCTTTCATTCAGGAATATCGGACCTGCCAGCGGAGGTGGTCGAGTAGTGGATATTGAAGCCCATCCTGATGATTTTACTAAAGTATATGTGGCATCAGCTTCAGGTGGTGTTTGGAAATCAATTAATGCAGGTACGACCTGGCAGCCTATCTTTGATAAATATGAAACTGCATCAATCGGTGATATAGCTATAGATCCTGACAATCTGAATACTATTTGGGTGGGCACCGGCGAAGCTAATAATCGCAATAGCGTCTCATGGGGTAACGGAATTTACAAATCAACAGATGGTGGTGTAACATTTGAAAACAAAGGATTGCAAACCACCCACCAAATCAGCAGGGTATTGGTTAATCCAAAAAAATCTGATGAAGTTTGTGTGTGTGCTTTAGGTCATCTATGGGGATATTCCGGTGATAGAGGTCTTTTCAAGACCCAAGATGGAGGCAAATCATGGAATAAAAAGATAAAAGGATTGCCTGACGATGGTAAAACCGGGTGTATTGATCTAATCAGAGATAGTAAAAATCCCAATATTTTGTATGCTGCCTATTATCATAGGTTGCGCAAGCCATGGCATTTTCAATCCGGAGGTGATCAGGGAGGAATATATAAAAGTATTGATGGAGGTGAGAGTTGGAAAAAATTATCTGTTGGTCTTCCATCTGGTCAAACAGGACGAATTGGTTTAGCCATTTACGATAAAAATCCAAATATTATCATGGCCATAGTAGAAGCAGAAAAAACCGACACTCTAGCAATTCCAGGCAGTGGTATTTACAGATCAGAAAATGGAGGTAAAAGTTGGAACTACATCAATAAATATAACAATCGTCCCTTTTATTACAGCCAAATCCGCATCAATCCTAATGATGACCAAAAAGTATATGTATTAACCACCCGATTTATGGTGTCAAAAGACGGAGGAAAAAATTTTACAGATGGAAGTGCTGATCAGGAAGTTCATGGTGATTTTCACGCTTTATGGCTGGACCCCAAAAATATAGACCGATATTATCTCGGAGCAGATAAAGGTTTTTCTTTGACACATGATCATGGGGCTCATTTTCAACTCCTTGATAATCTTCCCATATCTCAATATTACCGTATCTCCTATGATATGCAGGAGCCGTATTTCATCTATGGCGGATTGCAGGATAATGGATCATTTGCGACAGCATCATTTGCCAGAGATGCCCGTGGTATTCTGAATGACCATAACTGGAAAATGCATTGGGGCGATGGTCAGGAAGCAGTGGTGAATCCATTTGACCCAACGGATGCTTATACCGGTATGGAGAATGGGGCCTACTTCAAATACAATCCTTCCACAAGGGTATTAAATCCTATTAGTCCATCGTACAACAATGTCTCCAATTTTGCGACCTATTTTAACTCTACTGACACTTTAAAGGATGCCATCCGTTTTAACTGGTCTGCACCTTTTGTCATGTCATCAAAAGATCCATCTGTTATTTATTTGGGTGGTAATCATGTGTATAAATCTATAAATAAAGGACAAAGTTGGGAGATTATTAGTCCTGATTTGTCTTCTAATGATCCCATTAAAAGGAAAGAGGGTAAAAGCGGAGGGATAACCCCTGATAATTCCGGAGCAGAAACCCATTGTTCGGTCTATTCCATCTCAGTTTCTACGATTTCTGAAGATGTTATATGGGCAGGTACAGATGACGGGCTGGTACACGTTACTATGGATGGTGGATTAAGCTGGAACAACATAAGAACTAATATACCGGAAGTGCCGGAAGGGATTTGGGTGAGCAGAATAGAAGCGTCCCACTTTCAGACAGGACGTGCCTTTTTGACATTCGACGGTCATAGAAGTGATCACTTTGGAACCTGGATATTTATGACGGAAGATTATGGCAAAAGCTGGAAAAAAATAACCGAAGGTATCACAAAGGAAGAAATAGTGAGAGTCATTCGCGAAGATAAAGTGAATCCAAACCTTCTTTTCATTGGTACGGAGACAGGCGTGTGGGTGTCTCAAAATAAAGGAACATCCTGGGTACGAATGCAAGGATTACCCACTGTTTCGATTTATGATATCAAAATTCATCCCAGGGATAATGATCTGATTGTAGCTACTCATGGCAGAGGTATTTGGGTAATGGATGATATTTCTCCATTGCAACAATTAAACCATTTAAATCAACAGAAGGAAATTCATGTGTTCGACCAAAAAGTAGTAACACTTTGGAATAATGTAAGTAGGGGAGGTCAGCGGGGCCATTTTTGGTGGGCAGGAGACAATCCCCCAAACATCTTAAATACATCAAGCTTGCCAAGAGCAGAATTCAAGGTTGCCGCACCCATCTCATTTTATATTGCTTCGCCTGATATTGATAGTGTAGAGATTACCATTATTGATCCCACAGAAAACCATAATTTTAAGCAAAATATTAAGGTTCATCAGGGAATAAACAGATATTACTGGGATCGTGAATTTTTATCTAAGGCATATAGTGATAGTGAAAATGAAATGATAAGCACATTTTTTAATAAAAATATCAAAAAGGATAATTCTGGAAATCTATATACGATCTTTCAAAGGTTTATAAAAGCGGGTACCCCAACTTTAAAAAGGAAAGTAATACAGCAGCTAAATGCAGGAAATCTCAAAAACATTCTTCCGACCAGACTTGGAATTCCATCGGCTGAAGAAGGTTTTTATAAAGTTCAGATACGATTTGAAAAAATAGCAGAAATTGGCTCGATATCTATACGAAAAGATCCAATGAGTAAATAAAGACAGTTTTTTTTGTTAAAATATAAGGCTAAAGTGCGTGTGATTTTTTTTCTTAATTTGTTTGACTTTAATAATTGTTTTAAAACACTTCCTTTTGTACGGTTTTAGTATAATAAAATTGAAGCATTTCAGCAATATATGAGTGTAAAGTGTCTTCTGTATTCTTGTCCGGGCCATCTTCAGCTGACCAAACTTTACTAATTAAAGATATAGGTAACTTATTTGGCATAACTAATACGTTGAGATAGTTAAGAATACCAGTAAGGTGTTCCAAGCCTCTGAAATTACCCGCTCTTCCACTGGCCAAGCCGATAAGCGAAGCTTTTTTCCCTGAAAATGTTTCTTTATTATTCTTAACGGATACGGCATCAATAAAAAGTTTTAGGACACCCGGGAAACTTCCGTTATATTCAGGACTAATGATTAACCAGTAATCAGACTGTATAAGATATTTTTCCTGTAGTGCGCTCACATATGGATGCTGTTGTTCACTTTCATACATTGCTGATGTCAAAATAGGAATATTAATTCTTGTCAAATCAAGTATTTGGCATTCTTCACCAATTTTCAGGAGTTTTGTCTGACACCACTTAGCAATAGAAAGAGTTTTGCTATTGGGTCTATTTGTACCTGAAATGATAGTTACCATGGATTTTTTTTTGTCAAACATTCATAAATCTGTAAAGTTCATTATTTTATGTAGACTTTAAGGCCAAATTGGCTAAAAAGATGTAATTTTGCGCGCTGAAATGAAAACAAATATTAGTATTAATATAATAAAATTGACTCATTTATCTATATAAAATTCAGATAAACAATAATCAATATATTTTAGTATTCTTTATGTATACATCTCTTTTGTGGCATTTTAAAAATTTAGCATCATGAAACTTACATATCTGGGCCAGTCAGCTTTTCAGATCCAAACAAAAGGATTTAATATT
>JAYTNJ010000062.1:0-4377 GCA_043748345.1 Saprospiraceae bacterium | reverse complement strand
GTATTTGGCATTCAAAGTGTCAATACCGAATTGTCAAAACTTGCATTGGATAGTTTTGGGTTGATTATAAAAATACCGGGATTATATCAAAAAGCAATTTTTGCTAAAAATTTTCTATGGGTACGCATGGATGATCAGGAAATGAACCAAAGTATCGTTTTCCGTAAGTTTCCATACAAAGACAAAAATCAGTTTAAGATGGAAAATATCATTAAAATGAGAAACGCGTATGGAAAAGAATTTATCAGAATGTCTTCAGATACCTCATACATGAGTACGAATGTCATTGATTTGCCAACTTATGAATATACTTATTTTCATAATAATGTGTATACCAGAGAAGTAAGAGGTATTTGGGAGGCTGTAAATGATTTTAAGGGCGGACCCTTTGTATCTTATGTCCTGCTGAATGAAACTAAAGGTGAAATCGTTTTTATTGATACTTTTGTTTTTGCCCCAGGCAAAGAAAAACGCGATTTTGTACAGCAGTTGGATTGCATTATAAAAACATCATCGTTTCCCGGTGTTGTAAAAAAGTAAATCTGTCCCTACAATGGCTACGATGCAAACTTTATTAATTTTCAGACCAGATTTCAACTGTTTGCAAAACTCTTAAAAAAGCGTTGTTCCTCAGTAAAATCGAAATTCGAACTATATTTTATTAATTCGTTGATAGCTGCGAGCTGTTTTTTACAAAATGAGATATGTTCTACTGATGAAGGATTGAAGGGTTTATGTTGTGCAGCCTGAAGGATAGAATCTATCTTTTTATTAAGTTGTTTAATATTTTCAGTAAAATAATAATCTGCAAATTTCCCCCATATATAGTCAATGGCAATAGGATTGGGATGAATCATATCTGCCTCGTAATATCTGTAGTCTCTCAGATCGTCAATCATCCACTCATAGGCAGGAAAATAGGTTACATTTTCAAATTTGGTCAATAATTTTTCAGAAATAGCATGAAGTCTTGCTTTGCTGAGGCTATTTTCTACTATCCCATCTTTAATATGCCTCACCGGACTGACTGTAATAATTATTAATAAATTTGGATTTATTTTTCTCAGGGTTTCAAAAGCATCAGACAAAGCCTGAAATCCTTCATCGATACCAATATTTACTTTTATAAATGATGATGCAGCAATTTTATGACAATTTGTCACAATCTGATCATTGCTTTTTTGTTTGTAAGCCCACGATGTACCAAGGGTGATAAATAAATGCTTAAGTGTTTTCAGCTGGGAGTGAATATTTGCTATCTTGTTATTTATATTTTCTGCAGCTGTTTTTTGGTCTGAATGACTAAGCATACTATGGAAATCAGGGTGCACCCACAAACCTTGTGATTTTAATAATGAAGTGGTATCTACCTGATGATTTAAGCAGACGTAACGAATGAGACGGGAAATAGATATAGGATTGAATACTGTCCCGAAAGGATTGCAAATACATTTAAATTTATACTTTTGCAATCTGTGGCCGATATGATGTGAGAAACAGGAACCAAACGTCATGATTTCGTCAAGATGTTCCATCTTATTCGCAGAAGGGGGAATTGACAATTCAGTTCTTAATATCATATTTTAATGTCTTATAATTTTGACGATGTAAAAATGAATTATTTTTTCCGATTATTCAAAAAAGACATACAAACTCCTGAACCTGAAATTCAGTTTGGGAGATTTACTGATTCATACAAATCAGACGAAAAGTATGAATCCTGGGATAAATCCAATGAATTTTTTGAAAACGAAAAGTATATCAGTAGTTATACTAAATTTCTTGATTTCTTGACTGTCGACCAGAGTAATAATGTGATGTATGAGCAAAATCAAGGGGTAGTTACCTTTACGATCTATCAGGGATCAAAGATAATCGTTGGCAAAGCGGATCATATAAGATTTACGGCAGAAGCTAAAATAGCCATAATGAAAAAACCGCATCTTGGCCTGATGCGATTGCTTCTCGAGGAAAACTTCGATCTCAAATATTCGAGATATTCTATTAACGATGAAGAATGTATATGTTTAAAATTTGATACATATGTTGAAGACGGGTCACCTCATAAACTGTATCAAGCTTTAAAAGAACTTGCGACAGTCGCAGATAGAAAGGATGATGTCCTCATGCAAAGTTTCAATGATCTTGAGTCAATAAATTATAATCATACCAGACAATTATCAGATGATGAAAAAAGAGTTAAACATGACTTTTTTACTTCTCAAAGTTCATTAGTATTACAGGAGTTGGATCACGGTAAACTAAATGCCTTTCTATATCCGGGTGGAATATCATATTTATTACTTGATTTGCTCTATAAAATAGACTTTCTGATAAAACCGGAAGGCAATATTATGGAAACCATTCACGACTGTCATGACCTCTTTTTTAATGATAATATTACCGCTGTACAAGAGAAAAATAAGCAAATCATAAAAAGTGTTAGAAGTTTTGAAAAAATTGAATTTTTTGATTTTGCCAAGGAATTATATGAAGTAAATTCTACATTTGGCATATCGGTACCTGATGGCCATCAACGGCTGATTGAAATCATTGATGCACAGATCAGCGATTTTGAATGGTATTATCAAAACAAATACTTTAGTTATGCTAAGGCAATATGTGGGTACGTGGTAGGATTTTCGTTGTATTCTTATTCATTACCAGAGCCATCCAAAGACCTTTTAAAATTGTATTATAGAATAGTCTACGGTGAATTTTTTAAGTTGTTGGGTTTTGGTAATAATTATGCTCAAGGCAAATCATACGATAAAAATAAAGTAACTGACCATATTAAAATTATTATAGAAAAAAATATAGAAAAGTACCCTGGATTGAAAGTTAATGTAAAACTTCTTGATTTTACGGATGAATGTTTGTTTTGTCGCAGTTTTTTGAACCTGTTAAAGACTATTTTATATCCTGACACCAAATGATGAATACAAGAGATCTTATATCTTTTTACGAAAACATTATCATTCAGATTGCTACCCCATATAGCACGGGCACTGGATTCTATCTGAAAGAATATGATCTCATAATAACAAATGAGCACGTAGTAAGAGAGAATAAAAATGCAGTTGTGGCAGGAATTGGATTTGAAAAACAAATGGTACCTGTTGTTTTCCTTGACACTAAATATGATCTGGCTTTTTTGAAAGCACCGATAGGACATACCATGCCGGAAATAAAAACAGCAACAACTGAACATCTGGATGAAGGGGACAAAGTAATAGCCATAGGCCACCCATTTGACCTTAAGTACACGGTAACCCAAGGCATTATTTCCAGCATGCTGCACCAGGAAGGTGACATTAGCTACATTCAGCATGACGCCGCTTTGAATCCCGGAAATAGCGGAGGTCCATTAGTGGATCTGAATGGCTATATCATAGGAATAAATACATTTATTATACAAAAGGGTAATAGTATCGGCTTTTCTTTACCAGTTTCGTACTTACTAAATTGTATAAATGAGTTTAAAGCAGGCAACGGCGCAAGGGGTGTCAGGTGTGCATCATGCAAAAGTGTAAGTTTTGAGTCTTTGGAAAAATCAACAGGATACTGTGTAATGTGCGGAGCTGCGATTGAAATGATTTCACAAATTGATGATTATGAGCCATATGGTGTATGCAATACTGTGGAAGAGATAATAGAAAGACTCGGATATCCTGTGGCATTGACAAGGAAAGGGCCGAATAACTGGTCATTAAAAAAAGGAAGTGCCGTGGTCAATATATCGTATCACGAAAAAACCGGTATGTTGGTGGGAGACGTATTCTTGTGCACCTTGCCTGAAAAAAATATTGGCGAATTATATTATTATTTGCTTAAGCAAAATTATCTATTAGAAGGACTATCATTGTCGATAAAGAATCAGGATATAATTCTGTCATTACTTATATTTGACCAATATATTAACTCTGAAACTTTATTTAAACTTTTTAATAAACTGATTTTGACGTCTGATATGGTGGATAATTTACTTGTTGAGGAGTTTAATGCAAAGTGGAAAAATCTTCCAAACTAAAATGTTAAAGTCTTTCACGCAGACTAAATATTCATTATTTGTCGTTAACTTTACAATTTATTACTTAATTTTGGTCCGCATTTTGCAATCTGATAAATTGCGTAAGTTTATAATTTAATATTTATCATGAATACTAAAGTTTCAAAAATTGGGTTTTTGCTGATTATCATATTTTCAGTTAAATCATTTAGTCAGGATATACACTTTTCTCAGTTTTATATGTCTCCACTCAACCTTAACCCTGCTATGACAGGTGTGATGAACTGTAAAACCCGAATGATAGCCAACTATAGAAATCAATGGGCAGCAGTTCTTGCTGCAAATGCATATAATACTTATTCAGTATC
>JAYTNJ010000061.1:0-4099 GCA_043748345.1 Saprospiraceae bacterium | reverse complement strand
TTCAAAGAAAGAATACCATCATTCTCCATTAATACAGCAGCAATGGAAATAAATTCCCTCGCCTCCGAATATCCTATTCGTACTACACTTTGATGCGAGAAGGGAACCTGCAATTCAATACTGGCCATTCCATAATCCTTTTTGGCAATCACTTTTCCGTTTTGGATAACAGAAACTGCAACTCCTGGAGATTTATTATTGTTAAATGAAGAAAAAATAGAGTCTAATTTTTCATTTAGCCTAGGATCATTAGAAATTACTCCCGAAGTTTCTGCAGATTGTTGTCCAAACGAAACGATAACCAGCATTAAAGAGAAAAGATGTGTCAAAAATAATTTATACCTCATACATATTAATTTTCAAATGGAATGATGATGTACATGGCGCACAACACAAAGGAAAGTTGTTGAAAGCCCATCTACCCAAGATTTGCACACCACAATTCCCAAAAGGCTTCATCAACTTTTGCCAATATATCTTTAAATCTGCATTGGCGAATCTTCGATTTCAAGTTTCATCTCATAGCATATACACTCTGCCTAAAAACTCTATTTTCAGCTTCAAAAATAGTTTAAAATAAGTGATTGAAGTGCAGTAGACGCAACTTTTATTTTGGAGCGATGAAATGCTTTATAAAATTTTAGAGTCTTATTTTCGGGTTAGCGGTTCGGGCTTATTGTCCAGTCATTATATGTCATTTCAAATTTGATATCCTTTGTTCCATGTGTTTCAACTTCTGTCCAACCTGCTTTTCTGTAAAACATTTCTGCTCTGGTGTTAAAAGCTGTTCCTAACCAAACTTTATCTTTTGTCTGTGTAAAATACCAGTCTAACATTGTCTTGTGTAATAGTTGGCCAATACCTTTTCCCTCAAATTTAGGGTCAAAAAATAAAGCCCAAATGTTATTTTCTTTCAAATCAGTAATTGCAAAACCTACAATTTGTTTGTCAATTTCACACACCCAACCTTTTCCTCTTACTGTAATAAATTCTTCGCAATCTTTGTCTGTTTACATGTTAGGATTAGACAGAGTGTTTTCTGTTACAGCATTCCTTAAGATTTGAATTTGTTTTATGTTATCAATTTTTGCCTCTCTAATAATCATAATACTCCAATAACTGTTAGATATAACATTATAAAATACTATATATGTAAAAAGTAAATGCGTAAATTGGGCCTTGAGCCAACCTGTAATCACAATCTCCAACAAAAATGATTAAACAAGACGCATTCCCATAAGGCAAAAGCCTTATGGGAGCAATATTAGAAAAAGTGGTTGGTATCAACAAATGGTAGTAAGTATTTTTTATTGAAGTAACGATGTTATTTCTAACCAACTGGGAATTAACTGTACCATTGTGTCTTTGCTGATTTTAAACAAAATATTCAGAATTTAATGTAACTATATTTCTATATTAGCGTCATCTACCAATCATCAGATCGACCACTATGATATTAAAAATTGACGGACTTACCAAAACCTATCCAAATGGTGTTAAAGCGTTGGACAGATTGAGCATAGATATAAAATGTGGTATGTTCGGATTGCTCGGACCGAACGGGGCAGGAAAGTCTTCATTGATGCGGACGATTGCCACACTCCAAAGCCCAGATGCCGGTACTATTTATTTTGACGATATTGATGTCCTTCAAAATCCTATGGCGGTGCGTAAAAAATTAGGCTATTTACCGCAGGAATTTGGTGTATATCCCAAAATGTCAGCGGAAGCCTTGCTAGACTATCTGGCTATCCTAAAAGGGATTTCGTCTGCTAAAGAACGCAGATATCGGATAACAGAAGTACTTGAAATTAGTAATTTGTATGAAGTCCGCAAAAAAAATGTAGATGGTTATTCCGGCGGGATGAAACAGCGATTTGGTATAGCTCAGTTATTGCTAAACAGTCCTGAACTGATCATAGTAGACGAGCCGACAGCAGGACTTGATCCGGCAGAAAGAAATAGGTTTTTAAATGTGTTGAGGGAAATTGCGAATGAAAATATTATAATTTTCTCAACACACATCGTTGACGATATCAAAGATCTGTGCAATGATATGGCTATTATGAACCACGGTAAAATTTTGGCAAAAATACACCCACTCAAAGCGGCAGAATTAATCAAAGGTAAAATATGGACCTCAAATATACAAGGTATCATGCTGGAACAATCAGAAAAAAATCTGTCAGTACTTTCCTCCAGATTCAATCAGGATAATTCTGTAAATATCCGCGTGTACGCCGATCTGCAACCTTCTCTTGACTTTACCTCTGCGACTCCTAATCTGGAAGATGTGTACTTTCTCACACTAAAAAAGGCTATTTAAATTAAATCGGATGTTCATTGAGATTTTAAAGTTTGAGATCAAATACTGGCTTCGTAACGTATCCATGTATATCTATCTCATGGCCTTTTTTCTCATGGCATTAGGCAGTATGGCAGGTGTTGCGGGTGTCTTTGGCGAAGGATCATCCAATATAGAAAATATAGCAAACTCACCGCTGAGTATCTACAATTTCACTTCTTTTTTTCTTAAATTACTATTGTTCCTTACGCCAGCTATAGTAGGAACTACTATTTATAAAGATTTTAAAAGCAAAATTCACACTATTTTATATACCTACCCATTTACTAAAAAAGAATATCTGGCAGCAAAGTTTGTAAGTAGTTTTATTATAGTATGTCTCATAGCTTTTTCTATAATTCTTGGGCTGATTTTAGGCACAAAATTGCCTGGAGCTAATCCGTTGCAAATGCAAGATTTTAGTATTATTCCTTATTTGCAAACATATTTCATTTACGTAGTACCAACCCTGTTTTTTTTAAGTGTAGTTGTATTTACCGTAGTATCTGTGACCAGGAATATTTTCACTGGATTTATCTCGGTAATATTGATATGGATGATAAAAGAAATCCTGCAGCTTTTCACAGATGGGGATTCATTTCTTGGTTTTCTGATTGACCCATTTGCAGGTACCGTAATACAATATTTTACCCGCTTCTGGACATTGGCTGAGCAAAATACTCTGGCTATACCTTTGCACTCTGAAGTTTTATACAACAGGCTATTCTGGTTGGTAGTATCCGGATTTATCCTTGTTTTGATATACCGTTGGTTTTCTTTCAGCCAGACTGCTATTTCATTTACCATACCATATGCTAATGATCGTAAAGATAACTATAATGAGTCAGAAAATATCTCTGCCGCAAAGGCTGCTAAACCTGAATATATCTTTTCTTGGTTTCATTGGATCAAAACTACCTGGAAATTATCAGAAACTGATTTTCTCTTTATCATTCGGAGCGGCGCATTCATTAGTATTGTTATTGCTGGTACTATTTTTGTCGGAGCTATACTGCTCCAAATAAACCCTCAGACAGATACCAAAACATTGCCACTTACCTGGGTGATTCTAGGCTTTCCTGTCTTCTTTTTTTCATTTCTCATTCAGATATTATCATTTTTATATGCCGGCATTCTTGTCCATCGGGCCAGAAACAACCGTTTTTATGATTTGGTGGCAGTTACAGCTGTTCCAAATTGGGTATTGCTATTTTCAAAGTTTCTTGCACTCCTCAAGATGCAGTTGGTTTTGCTGATACTAATAGCCATTTCAGGCATCTCCGTTCAGGTATATAGCGGGCATACGCAGTTTGAGTTCTTTCATTATTTGTTTGATCTTTTGTTCATACATTGGGTCGGTTTTGCCATTTGGGCCATGATTGCCTTGTTGGTTCACAACATTTTTAATAATACTTATTTGAGTTTATTTTTACTTATAGTTTTATCGTTAAGCATTTCGCAATTACAATCTGTAGGTATTGAAAAATTTATTTTCAGACTGAATGAAAGTCCTAATTCAGATTTTTATCTCAGGTATACGGATATGAATCTATATGGGCATGCACTAATTCCATATCTGGTATATAAATTTTATTGGTTGGTCTTGGGCTTATTGTTGTGTTGCCTATCATTATTAGTTTGGGAAAGAGATATTACCTTTTCAGTGTCAGAAAGAATATCTGTCGCCATAAAAAGAATGTCTGGCAGACTCGCCTTCATTTCAGTGATACTTTTAACATCATTTGTATCTTTAGG
>JAYTNJ010000060.1:0-6867 GCA_043748345.1 Saprospiraceae bacterium | reverse complement strand
GTTTTTTAATTATGGTTTAACAGCTGCTGTAGCTTTGTCCTTAGTAGCTATGAGCTGGACCACTTATGAACAAAAAATTAAGGTGAATCTTAATGATTTGGTGCTCGAAGATGAAGTCGAAATCGAAGTACCACGTACAGCCGAACCACCACCACCACCACCACCACCACCACCACCTGTTATTCAGGAGGTGCCTGATACAGAGGTGATCGAGGAAGATCAGCCTGTATTTGAAAATCAGGAAGTAACTGAAGAAACAAGAGTGGAAGCTCCTGTAGTGGTGGAGAAAAAAGCACCACCACCGCCACCACCACCACCACCAGCACCTGTAGAAGAAGAAATTTTCAAAGTTGTGGAGCAAATGCCACGGTTCCCTGGTTGTGAAGACAAAAAAACAGATAAGGAAAAAGAAGATTGTGCCAAAACAAAAATGCTTGAGTACATATACAAAAACCTAAAGTATCCGGCTATAGCCAGAGAAAATGGTGTAGAAGGTCAGGTAGTACTTCAGTTTGTAGTAGATAAAGATGGAAGTATTGCAGATGCCAAGATCGTGAGGGATATCGGAGCAGGTTGTGGAACAGCTGCTGAACTAGTCGTAAATGGTATGAATAGCATGGGCCAGAAATGGATACCAGGCAAGCAAAGAGGTCGTCCTGTAAGAGTACTTTACACATTACCTGTGAAGTTTAAACTAGAAGGATAAAGAATTAGAATAAAGTGTTTTCAAAAGGGGCAGGAATTTATTTTTCTGCCCCTTTGTTTTTTACCCAAAACTACTTCATCTCCATAATAGTATTTTTTCAGAAATGCTTAGCATAGAAATGAAACATGAGTTTGTTGCATTTTTCATATTTGAGTGAAAACAAGCTATTTATGGAGCCTTTCATATAGAAAACATCCAGTCATATTTTGCTGCTTTTGAAAATCCAGGACACTACTGTGCAAAGAAGATATTTTTATAAATAAAACTGCTCCATACATTATAAAATGTTCATGCCATATATAGTGTACACATCAAATTATCCGCATCCGGAAAGGCAACTAAAGATCATACGCTAAAATGATGTAGGTCATCTCAATGTATCAAAAATAACCTCCAATTTGCTATCGAAAAGAAGATTCCTGAGTTTTGAATGGGGTGATTGATTTTCTGATTTTTTAAACCATTGAATAAGTACTTTAGGGATTTTTGATATAAAATGAGACTTTTATAAAACATTCAAGATTAGTTTTATAATGATTTATTCCGAAATATAAAAATTAATAATTATGTTCAGCGAATTAGAAATCACAAGTTTTGGGTTAGGATTAATACTCCTAATTACTATTATAGCTACTATTGGTATTATAATTTTTTTCAAAATAAAATATAAAACCTATAGCCCTCAAAGCTTAAGCAAAGCGAATATTGGTAGAAAAGCCAATTCTATTTCTGAACAAACTAAGTTTCCTGAAGTTGACGTTTTTAAGATAACTTCTTCGTTGTTTAATTTTGGGTTGATGGTTTCTGTAGCTTTATGTTTAGCGGCAATGAATTGGACAAGTTATGAGAAAAAAATAATAGTGGACATCAATGATCTGAAAGTAACAGAAGAGGTCGAAGTTGCTGTGCCTCGAACGAATGAGCCGCCACCACCGCCGCCGCCGCCAGTCATTCAGGAAGTACCTAATACTGAACTTATCACCGAAGACCAACCAGTATTTGAAAATCAAGAGGTCACCATGGAGACCAAGGTAGAAGCTCCAATTTTTAATGAAAAGAAAGTGGCATTTACCCCACCTCCGCCACCACCTCCGCCACCATCAGCTGTAGAAGAAGAGATTTTTAAGGTGGTAGAACAGATGCCAAGATTTCCGGGTTGTGAAAGCAAATCGACAGATGCCGAAAAGAGCGATTGCTCTAAAGCTAAGCTACTGGAGTATATTTACAACAACCTCAAATACCCAGCCATCGCGAGAGAAAATGGAATAGAAGGTCAAGTAGTGATTCAATTTGTAGTAGAAAGAGATGGCAGCATTTCGGATGTGAACATAATAAGAGATATAGGTGGAGGCTGCGGAGATTCTGCTGGAAATGTTGTAAAAGGTATGAATAATATGGGAGGAAAGTGGATCCCGGGCAAACAAAGAGGAAGACCAGTAAGAGTACTTTTCACTCTTCCAGTTAAGTTCATGATCGCTAGTTAAAGATAAGAAGGGTTTTTATACAAGGGATACAGATTAATTTTTGTGTCCCTTTATTATTTAATTCCAGAACTCTCCACTAATACTTTAGCCCTTCACGCCAATTTCCAAATTTTAAGTAAATGTAACTCAAGGTAAATAATAATATCCAATATAACCATTCACTCATCCAGGCGACTGACAGGCTTAATTTAAATATTTCTATAACCACCCACACATATACAAGATATGCTGTAATACCCCAGAATTCGATCCAAAACACTATTTGAGTTTTACCCGTTGCCACGACTGCATTGAGCCATATTACTCCAACGCATAATATAAGCATGGCTGCACTGACAATCCGTAAAGGTCCTAAACCAAGTCGGACGAAATCACCCTTTTGACCGAATATTCCAAAAAATAATGATGGAAATAAGTTTATAATCAAAACAAATATAGCCATACCAACTGTACTGATGATACACATTTTTCTTATGATCTTGAATATTTCTTCTTGGCGGCCCTGACCTATTAAATTGCTTAGGACAGTATTTGCCGAAGAACCAAAGGCCCATGAAAATACACCTCCAAGACCGAATAGATTGCGCATAGCCTGTGATACTGCCTGCTCTTCGTATACATAATTTTTACTTACCAATATAAAAAATACCCACCATGAAGCTGTACTTATGGCAAGCTGACTCATAAGTGGAAAACCTTGTTCAAAGACAAGTTTGAGTGTTTTAAAAGTGACTTTAAAAACTGGAACTATGCCAAATCTTTTGGTAATCTTTAATCCAAATATAATGACCAGCACAGTAAGCATGCCAATTAGTTCTGAAATAACGGACGCAAAAGCCGCACCATTAAACCCCATCTCCGGTAGACCAAAATGGCCAAATATCAGCCCATAATCCAAAATCAAATTTACTCCGGATTGTATGATCGCTATCAGCACCAGAAATCTAGTCTGTTGCAAACTTATCAGAAAGGCATTCTGCATCTGCAGGCTATACAAAAACAATAAGCCAATGATTCGGATATTCAAAAAATCTCCAGCCATCTGTGCTCCACTTTCTTCAACTCCTGACCATATCATGACAGGCTGGACAAAAGCTCTGGTCATAAAAATAAAGACAACCGCAAGGATTACGGCAACTATCAGTCCATGCCATAAAGTGGCAAATATTTCATTTCTTCTGTCCTCTCCTGCCCGTCGTGACATAATAGACAATAAAGCATTATTGAGCCCATATCCAATAGCAGAAAAAATAAGATAATAAACACCTGTAATGCCTGCAAGAGCCAATTCCTTACTGCCCATATGACCCAGAAATGCTGCATTAAACAGATAATTGAGTTCAGGTATGAGCTTTGCCATGCTTATTGGCAATGTAAGTAAAATTATACCCTTTATCGAAGTATCAACCTTAAGAGATGTATTAAAACCCATATCAGTTTTGGGATTGTAGGCAAGACGGGCTTATGCCTAAAATATAATTATTTAGCATGTCTACTATTATTGCTGTTTCAGATCCTAGAAACCCTGAAATCATCTCATTTTTAATAATTGTTTTTGCTGATTGCGTATATTTTTTTGATAGCGGCATGTAAGTCCAATGCCATTTTTCTTCAAAATATCCAGATGTGCGATCACTTCCCATTTTTGTGTAAGGCTGACAAAATCCATACTTTGCGGCATTATAAAGCATCCAAGAGTACAACTTATAACCTTCTCCTTTTTCAAACCATTCATTAGAAAAAGAATTAAAATCCATATCTGTACCCCAATGGTGCCTCGATGTACCTGGCATAGAGCTGTATTCCAATATTTTTTTTGACCTTGTGAGGTCATCACTTATATCTTTGGCAGCATTAATATTGTCTTCAAGTATGGTTTTGCCTGTCCACTTATTTTCCCAGATTCGTTTCTGGTCATTAAAATTTCTGGTAGCTGACCTTATTTGCAATCTTACGCCTTCAAGCATCGCCGCGTTGTACATCTTTATGAAAGCTCCTAATACCTCCAATCGAATAAATTGCCCGGGACGGTCAGCATATTCTTTTGGAATTTCTACAAAATCGGGATGCTTGCTAGGATCAAATTTCCCCATAAGATAGTCCGCTGAAATATCTGAGGATGGTCCAACGACCTTGACCAAGACTTTTTTTTCTGCAATATTATCCGATCCTGAAGGTTTGTTTTGTCCGTTACAAGAAAGAAAAGTTGATGTAAATAATATTGAACACAAAAGTGTTTTTTTACTAAAATCTAACCTCATGGGTCTATTTTTTTATAATGTTAATAAAAAAGAAGATTGCCACTATGCTCGTAAACATCATCAAGCTTGTCCTGAAAATTGCAATAGATTTATCAGCGTCCACGGCTGCCAATAATGGTTTAATTAAAGCAATAGCTACGATAAGAGTGAGCACGAATGCAGCTCTGGTTTGTCCTTTAAGACCATGTAAAACACCATTATTTAATGATAGAAGCATCACCCCGAATAGCAAAGGGATTAATGAAGTTATTGACGGATTCATAGAACTAAAATAAGCCCATAAACTTATAGAAAACAATGTAACCGCATTTATTAGGTTTGCTTTTTGAACATTCATAAAAAAATTATACTTTTAAACAGCAAATGTAGTTACTTATTTTACATTTGGGTAACTTGGTCAATTTTCAAAACTTTCTTATAAAAAAATTGTATAATTATCTTTAAAATTAAACTTAACAATAATACATTATGGTCAGAAAAGCAACAGCCGTGTGGAAAGGAAGCGGCAAGGAAGGAACAGGACATTTATCCACTCAAAGTGCTGTATTAAATGAGACTCAGTACTCCTATCTTACCAGATTTGAGGATGGCATTGGCACAAATCCTGAAGAATTGGTGGCGGCCGCACATGCAGGATGCTTTAGTATGAAATTAAGTTTTCTTCTTTCCGGTGAAGGTTTTGTGCCTGATGAGTTGGAAACAACCTGCAGTATAAAGCTTGAAAATGGAGCTATTACCTCTTCTCATTTAGTGCTGAAGGCTTGTGTTTCAGGCATTGATGCTGGTAAATTTGGAGAATTGGTAAAAAATGCAGAATTAAACTGCCCCATCTCAAAATTACTGAATACTGATATTTCTGTTGAATTTACGCTGAATTAGTTCTAGTAAAACCATTCATCCCCTACTCTTATTACTCCTTCATTGGTACATATCATATTTGTACCAAATAAAACGCTATTGCCTGATTTTCTATATGTGTTGAGTATTTTGAGTGTTTCATTATTTATGGTAGCGTTATTTTGGTCTATAGTTACTATTGAACATCGTCCACATGGTTTCATGTTTAAAAAGTTTACTTCACCTACCCGACAGTTATCCCAACTATCTTCTTCATGAGGATCAAGAGTACTTAATACAATATTAGGCCTGAATCGATTCATAGGAACTGGACTAATAAGTTTTGAATTTAGTAAATCCAAGCTTGCTGAGCCAGTCACGAGAAATGGATATCCATCGGCAAGACTTACCGAAATATTGATGTCCTTATTTTTGTTGTGATGTTGTCTTCCATGATCTGATTTTATTCTGACCATCTTCACTTTGCGTCTAAGCAGGTCACTGAACCACTCATCTGCATCTTTGCCGACCCTAACTGTAGCAGCAGCATCATCCCATACCTTTGTTATGATAGTGTCAGACGTTCTTTGTTCTTTACCGACTTTAAGTGCTTGATTTTGATAGCTAATGACCAGATCATCATCTTCTATTGTTGGCTTAAAAAGTGCTAGCTGAGGTATTTCTCTTTGTGTAATAAATGTATTATGCTCATCCAGCAGCATCCATCGTCTATCGTGTTCAAAACCTGCATATAGTGCCTTTGACTGAGAAACACTGATGCCTCCAAGGCTCTTTACCGGATAAATGATAAGTTCTGAAACTAAACTACTCAAAGTAAATATGGTTGGCCGATAAAAACTTTAATCTCAGGCGAAAGTTTCACTTCAAGCCTTACTATTATTTCGTCTTTCATCCCGGCATTTGTTTTCTTATGCATTACCAGTGTTGTCTTCATCACATTAAGAAAAAACTTCAAAGATTTTTCGTCTTTAAATTCTTCAATGAGATCAATAAGTTTCTCTTCCGTAAAATATTCTGTTTTGCCCTTGAGCTCAGCCAGCATACAAGGATTTATTGACATAGAAATACCAAAAGAAGTCATTTCAAAACCTAAAGACATCAATTTGGGGAGGAGTTCTACCCATTCATCGATGATGGACAAAATTTTGTCTTTAGTATGCTCTTTAGCATCATTCAGTTTTTCCTTAGCAGCTTCATTGATCTCAGTTGCCTTATCCATAACTAGGTCACCAGTTTCCTGCAGTGTTTTTAAAATATTTTTCAACATAATTTAAATGTTTAACGTTTTCTGTAAAAACTCAAATATAGGTATTTCAAAAAGAATCAAAAATAATTTAGTCAAATTTATAATCCAGGTCTAATCACCCTCGTTAATGTAAGCAAGTCTGTAGATTTCTCAAAATGAGTCCTTGGTTTTAGAATCATCTCATTATTAACAATGATCTAATAATACATTTAATAATTTTTAACTAAAGTTTCGGAGTAAAACTAAGCATATTCTGTGGTATTTTGGGGTTTTATTTCAAGCAGGAACTCAAAACCTTGTTTTATACTATTA
>JAYTNJ010000059.1:0-4397 GCA_043748345.1 Saprospiraceae bacterium | reverse complement strand
CCTTTTAGGAAAGAACCTTTTAATCTTTATGAGCCCGCCGATTATATCCTTTCTATAGGCGGTAAAAGGTTGCGTCCGATATTTGTTTTGCTAGGTTGTGGATTGTATAAGGATGATGTAAACGTAGCACTTAGCGCATCGATGGCGATAGAGGTTTTCCATAATTTCACTTTGCTTCATGACGATATCATGGACCAGGCAGTTCTGCGGAGAGGAAAGCCAACAGTACATAAAAAATATAATATTAATACTGCTATTCTAAGCGGCGATGTCATGATGATCATGTCTTATCAATACCTGCTGGATTATAAAGATCCTTCTTTATCCAAAGAACTGATGACTATTTTCAATAAAATGGCATTTGAAGTATGTGAAGGTCAGCAGCTTGATGTGGACTTTGAGTCGCGGCAGGATGTGACCATATCTGAATATCTGCACATGATTACGTTAAAGACTTCGGTGCTTATTGCTTCAGCCATTCAGATAGGAAGTATATTAGGAGGTGCAACTTTGGACGATCAAAAACATTTGTACGAGTTTGCCAAAAATTTCGGAATAGCATTTCAGCTTCAGGATGACATTCTTGATACTTTTGGTGATACTGTTGATGTAGGTAAAAAAATTGGGGGTGACATCCTGAGAAATAAAAAAACATATTTGTATCTCAAAGCGCTGGAACTCGCTGACAAACATCAGCAGGACAGACTTACCAGTCTATATCAAGAGAATTCTGATACCGAAGATACTATTAAAATCGACACAGTAATCAGTATATTTAAAGATGTCAATGTCCTGGAATATAGCAGACAGTTGATAGAAGCTTACAGGGATTTGTCCATCTCACATTTATTGGCATGTGATATTCCTGACGAAAGCAAAAGCGAATACAAAAACCTTGTTGATGGCCTTATTTTTCGAAATTCATAAAACGAGAGCGACAAAAAATAATCTTACCGCTCCTTTTGACAAACAAAACAAATTTAAGGGCCTAACAACCTCTATTGATTCTTTTACATTACAAGCTCTTCTTCGCCAACCATTTTTCTGAGATTGATGAGTGCATATCTCATTCTGCCCAATGATGTATTGATACTAACTCTTGTCATCTGAGAGATCTCCTTAAAACTCATATCAGCATAGTGTCTAAGTATTACTACTTCTCTCTGTTCGTCGGGGAGCTGATCGATCAGTTCACGTAGTTTGGTGTGTACCTGACTTTTGATGATGGATTTTTCCATGTGGTCGTCCTTGCATTCAAGGACATTGAATATATCAAAAGACTCATTGGTAGACAATTTAGTCATTCTCTTTGACTTTCGGAAGTGATCCACACACATATTGTATGAAATACGCATGGCCCACTGAAGGAATTTTCCCTCATTGTTGTACTTTTCCTTCCTGAGAGTATCAATGATTTTTATAAACACTTCCTGAAAAATATCTTCTGCAAGTTCTGTATCCTTGACAAAAAGATAAATTGAAGTATAAATTTTGTCTTTATACCTTTTTAATAACATCTCAAAGGCAGAATGGTCTCCACCGAGATATAAAGAAATAAGTTCCTGATCGTTTAACATCTTAAGCTGCATAACCTACACTTTGATTAAAGGATTAATAAATTTTCTTATTTAAGTGTAGAAGTTTGGACTATACGCGCTTATGTTTTAAATGATGTTAATTAAGTGATATTTATAATAAATCTGTGCAAAGATAAGACTCTTTTTGAATTTGTCAATACCCTTGTTTAAAATAATTCATAAATTATGCCAAACATTGGTTTCAACAGATATAATTAATACTTTTGCGCTTCTTGTGATTGCCGAAGTGGTGAAATTGGTAGACATGCACGTTTCAGAGGCGTGTGACGCGAGTCGTGCGGGTTCGAGTCCCGCCTTCGGCACAAATGAAAAGAGGGTGTTCGTATAACGACACCTTCTTTTTTTAATAATTCCTGATTTTTACTTGATTTCTATTGTAGTCGGCGATTTTTCTTTGGCCTCTTCTCTTTTCGGGAGGAGCAGAGTTAAAATTCCATTATTGTACGATGCTTCGATTTTGGCTATATCGACGGCATCTGTTATGTGGAATGTCCTCCTGAATGATTGGTAATTAAATTCCTTTCTGGTCCATTTATTTTCTTTCTTCTCCTCTTCCTGTGTTTCTTTGGACGAAGAGATGATCAATTGATCTTTTTCCACAGTAATGTTGAAGTCATTTTTGTTCAGACCCGGAGCTGCAACTTCTAAAGTGTAGTTTTCATTGCTTTCAGTTACATTTACAGACGGAGTAGTTACAGCATAATCAGTGCCCGCAAGATCAGAAATACTGCGGTTGAAAACATCATCCATCAAATTGGTGAATGTTTTTCCATGCAAAAACGGATTTACTTTTACGATGTTGTGAAACTTGACAAATAGTTACTTTTACAGGCGGCTTTTGTTCTGCCTTTAGGATTACAACCTTGAGGATACCATTTTCTACGCTCGCTTCGATTTTGTCATTTTGAACATCTTCGGGTAGATAAAATGATCTCTCAAAACTTGAAAAATCAAATTCTTTTATTTTAAAATTTTGAACTGAATCCGCATCCTTCTTACCAGTAATGGTGAGTTTATTTTTTTTCTGGCTTATTCCAATTTTAGTTTTATCATATCCCGGAATTGCCAGATGTATAATAAACATGTCGCTCAGCTCCTCAATATTTGCATAAACAGGAGAAAGATGATTTTTTTGCTCCTGAATAAATTCTCGTACTGGTTTGTTAAATAAATTTTCGAAAACCTTGTTGAACTGACCTGAATGATCGATGTGTCTGGGTCTGCATACGTTATTTGTCATTTTTTTATAAATTTTTGAAAGTGTTAAATAATTAATTCATTTGCATCATTGCAATTTATATTCCAATGGATTTTTTTGAACAATATTGACAGTTTTTTATAAATATTTTGTCATTATGTCTTGTTTTATTGTTTATACTGCCATATTGACATGTTTTGTTTTCAGCCAAACTCAACAATCATTATTTGTAGTATTTATAGTGAAATCTTATATCTTTGGGCATCGTAATAATTTAGAATATGAAAGACACCCCGATCACCCATATCCATCAGGCATTGGGAGCTAAAATGGCCGATTTTGCCGGCTACAATATGCCCATCCAATACACATCCATTACGGAGGAGCATCTATGTGTCAGGCAGGGTGTAGGTATGTTTGATGTATCCCACATGGGAGAATTTATTGTGAAAGGCAAACAAGCACTAGATCTGGTGCATAAAGTGACAAGCAATGATGCTTCAAAACTGAATATAGGCGAAGCCCAGTATAGTTGTTTGCCCAACATCACAGGAGGAATAGTGGATGACCTACTGGTGTACAGACTGGACGAAGACATGTGCAATGAGGGTGAGCAAGCATTTATGCTGGTAGTCAATGCTTCCAATATCGAAAAGGACTGGAACTGGATTTCCGGATTTAATCAATTTGATACACGCCTTATAAATATTTCTGAAAATACAGGACTTCTGGCTGTGCAGGGACCTAAGGCAACAGAGACTCTTCAGAAACTAACGGAAATCAACCTCTCCGCCATAAAATATTATGATTTTACCAAAGGAACCATAGCTGGCATCGACAATGTATTGATATCAGCGACGGGATATACTGGCAGTGGTGGATTTGAACTATACGTTGCCAATGAAGATACTGAAGCTTTGTGGAATGCTGTCATCACAGCAGGTGCAGAATTTGAAATCAAACCCTGTGGTCTCGGAGCGCGTGATACACTCAGACTTGAAATGGGATATTGCCTGTACGGCAATGATATAGATGATACCACTTCGCCGCTTGAAGCTGGATTAGGGTGGATTACCAAACTTAAAAAATCTCCTTCATTTAATGGTTCTGATCTTATGGTGTCACTTAAAGAAAAGGGCCTTGGCAAAAAACTGGTGGGATTTACCATGGAAGAAAGAAGAGTGCCCCGTCATGGTTATCTGATTTTTGACAGTTATGAAAAAGAAATCGGGGTTGTTACCTCCGGTACCCAATCTCCTTCTTTGGATCAGCCCATCGGAATGGGATACGTACCGACAGATTACAGTACTCACGGATCAAAGATATTTGTCCAAGCGGGTAAAAAAATGCTGGAGGCCCAAGTCTGCCCTCTACCATTTTTGAAAATATAGTTTAATCACAATAGTAAAGACAAAGTCATGACACTTGGTCAATTTTTCGAAACAGTATCCCAACAACCAGCGATGGTACTCTTTTATTTTTTTGCTTTACCATTTACTGCTTTTCTGGCTATCATCTTCGGCAGCGGCGAAGGTCACCTTTCTCCCTGGAAGTATATGTACACCGCTCTCGTTTATCTGGCTTGTATTCCGGGCATCTTT
>JAYTNJ010000058.1:0-3605 GCA_043748345.1 Saprospiraceae bacterium | reverse complement strand
AGAGTGAGAAATCTTTAAACAATTGTTTTTATTGATTTTCTCACTCTATTTCAACAATAGCTTGCGGATTTAAGGATATAATATAATGATATGAAAGAGATTATCAAAAAAAACTAACAGTGCACTCTAAACAAAAGCCCGGACTATTCAACAACCTTCAACTCTTGGAATGGCATAAATTACATTACCGGATACAGACAAATTAAACACCTTTTTATCGATCGCCGGTAGTAACAGTTCCCAGGTTTTTCCTTTGTCTGATGATCGGAAAATGCCATCAGGATGACCACAGAATAAGTAATCGCCCATTTGTTTGATGGATGCTATGGACGCATGAGCCGGAAGGCCGGCATCAATAGCCTGCCACGTTTTGCCGGCGTCGACAGATGTGCGTACCCTTCTGGTTTTCGTTTCAGTATTGTATGTGATGGCAGCAAAGCCGCCTTCGATGGGTTCCACAGCTATCCCTACACCGCCTTCTGAAATCACCAAATTCCAGTTTTCACCATCGTCAGTCGAGCGCAATATTCCACGTGCGTTGGTGCAAAGAAGTACTCCGTTTGACTCAACCATATGTATCACCCAACCATTATCAAAAATGTGTTTCCATGTATTTCCACTATCGGAAGATTTGTAGATGCCTTGGTCACAACCGATGAAAACAATGCCATCTGAAGTTTCCATAACTGTACGCACAGCGGACCCCTTGAAACTATTAAAAATTGGCATCCAAATACCTATACTTTTTTGTTTTTGAAAAAAATGGCCGCTCCTATTGTAGGCGTACAAGCCAGCCCTGCCTGACGAAACCATATTGCTACGGTTGTCAAAAGAAATCTCTTTTTTCCAAACGGGGACTGTCGTAGTAGCGCTGCTGTGATACATTCCCAGGACGCCATTCAAATAAAGCTCACCATTACCCACAAAAACTTCTTCAGCCTTCAAATCTGGTGGTAGCCCCACACTGATGTCCTGCCATGTTTGTCCATCATCGGTGGATTGAAAAACAATGTTGCTTGCTAATAACTTCGTTTTTTTCGGGTCGAGCCCACTGACTCCTACCATAATAGAATCATGGTTAACTGTGGATAGCAAGAAATTTTCGACCTTCTCATTAAAAGCAAAAAAAGATTGCAAAAAGAGGATAATAGCAAAGTTAATAATATGCATGGCATTTATTTGGTTGATGATATAATGGTGTAAAGATACAGGCAGGAAAGTATCCTTAAGCATTTTGTATGTAAAAAGATGTAAAGGATTTGTAAAAGAATATTTTCCGGTGGTATTTTAACCTGCAGACATACATTATTTTTTTTTGGTCTAAAGAGAATGTTAATGACATAGAAATGTCATTTTAGACCTGAACTGATCAATCCCTTGACCAGCATTGACCCAATAGAAAGCCCTCCTGGCATTTGTGCCAGCTACGCTTGGGTATTGGTGAAGGGCTTTAGTATATACGGCTTAGTATAGGTAGGTGCTTTAGTAAACGATTCATTTTATTTAAAAATTCGTTAATGCAAACCTCGTATATACGCAAACCGATAGACATGCGATCGCTACGTCCATCGCATGTGCTGGTCGTTATGCTCGACCAAGAAAAAAATCAGCAATAAATATGTGTCCTAAATGAGGCCAACAACGTTGAACAAACCCTCCTCACTTTGCCCTAAATTAACTTTCGTACATTGCTGAAAATGAATTAAATACACTTTATTTTTACGACATTAATTTATCCCAAAAATCGCATAAAATGATGCCCGAAGTAAAGTATTTAAGTGATGTTCACGTCTATGAATTTGAAAAGTTTATGGTGCTAAAAAACTTCTCAAAGCGGACTATAAAGACCTATATCCAGATCATTGGATATTCCGGTGATACTGACCCCCCTGATAAATCATGGATACTAACTTATATCAATATCACGACTCCCAGGCCACCACCAGAATTTAATTCATTCCAAAAACTTATACCGAGATGGAAATAATACATCAGAATACCACATTCGGTATACAAAAATATGATTAAACACTAGTAAAACTAATGAAGTACAATGGCAAACTAAAGATAAGATGTCAAAACTTTCGAAAATCATCCTGAAATAAAATATCCTGCCTATATTTGACATTAAATTAAGCCGAAAGACACCATTGAGAGTCCATTCAATTGAGAGCGTTGCCCTTATTCATGATTCCGGCCTCGTTCAACTTTTGATGAAGCCTTTGGAAAAATTTGCCACTTCCGGCTTTGGTAGTAAGGCTTTCATCCACTTTCCTTTGTGTTATAAGCCATGAAAAGAGAAAATTCGAACTCAACAATCCATCAGAATTTCAAACAGGAATTATTAACTTTGTGGTTTGAGACTAAAGATATAAGAGTCTTAAAGGAGTAAATGGCAAAACAAAAGCAAATAGATGTTTGGATAGATAAATTGACAAATAGTATAGTCAATACTATTTCTGGTGATAACTTGCCAACTGATGTTCTTGAAGTAACTTCAAATGACCTTAAGCTTGTAACCAAAAACAGGGGTTGGAACTTCAATTGGAAAAGTGAACTTAAAAGAGAAAACACAAAAGTGTTTAAACTTACAATTGTAAATAATCCAGACATTATCCAAGGGTTATTAAGTTTTGAAGATAAAGGAGATCATATTTTTGTAAACCTTGTAGAGAATGCTCCTTTCAACATTGGAAAGAAAAAGCTTTACGAAGGCGTACCAGGAAATCTTTTTGCTTTTGCATGCAAATTGAGTTGGGATAATGGGAACCAAGGCCTTGTTTCTTTTGTTTCTAAGACAAGGTTGATTACTCATTATGAATTGTCTTTAGGTGCTGTCCACCTTGGAAATCATCAGATGGTAATCTATCCTTATGAAGCTTTACAACTTGTTAAAAAATATTTTCCGCAATTAGTTAAATAAATTAAAAATGGCATTAGGTATAGAACCCAAAGGAGTGGATTTAGTAGTCGAACCAACAAAAAGATCTAAACAAGATATAGAACTAGTTTCTAAAGCTATAGCTCATTACAAAGCTACGGGAGAAATTACCAGAGCGCCACATCCTAAATTGAAGCAAACAAAAACAAAGAAAGAGTTAATCACTAAGCCATGACAATAACTATGACGATATGCTCCCTATCGGTCGCCCATCGCATAGCCTTGCCGTTGAACAAACCCTCCTCACATTTCCCTAAAATAGCAGTCGTACATTACTGATAATGAGCTGAATAACACTTATTTTTGTGATATTAATTTATCTCAAAAATCGAAGTTATGATGTCCGAATTAAAGTATGTAAGCGATTACCATGTGGTAGAATTTGAAGAGTTTATGATACTCAAAAACTTCTCAAAGCGGACTATAAAGACCTATATCCAGATCATTGGATATTCCGGTGATACTGACTCCCCATTCCGGTGATATTGACCCCCCTGATAAATCATGGATACTAACTTATATCAATATCACGACTCCCAGGCCACCACCAGATATAAAACTAATAGGAAAATCCAAGCTAACATGAAAATAAAATCATCAGAATACCACATTCGATATACAAAAATGTGATTAAATATTAGTAAGACCAGTGAAGTACAATGGC
>JAYTNJ010000057.1:0-4319 GCA_043748345.1 Saprospiraceae bacterium | reverse complement strand
ATCTGTTATTTTTTCACCTAAATAGTACACACTTTGATAATCCTTGGCGTATTTGTAATCTATAATTTGGCATGATTTATAGTTACAAGGAATTTTTTTCATCTCAAGAATTCCTTGCAAATTAGGATAAACATAATAATATTTGTTTTTGTCGTTGGCATAATTTGTTTCCAGTATTTCAAAAGATGTACCATCACTACCTTCTATTGGAGAAGTGTTGATATACACTGAAACATTGTCTTTACAGAATTCGACACTCAAAACTATCAAACTCTTTAAATCAGAAACTACAAAAGGTCTGTCCATTTGATAGGCAATATCTTTGCCATAATCATACCCTAAAGACACAAAGGAGCCTGGATCAGCACCACTGATTGGAATAAAATTTTTCTTTTGGGTGGTGAAATAGTCCTGACTTTCTAAATAATTAATGAAATTGTAGTGACCTTCTTTTAACTTGAAGTGTGGTATTACTTCTTTTAAATGAAAATAAACTTTTACATCACATTGGAACGGTATGTATCATGAGAGAATCACCTTTCAATGTTTGATCTGTTTGTTCTGTTTTTATTAAAAGACACTTCGGGGATATTTTATTTTTGTTGTATAATATAATTTTGATCTTTGTCATTAAAATTATAGATTCATTGCTTACATCAAATTTTTGCGAGCACACAAATGATGTAATTTTGAATATATTCTTAAGAGTGCTTAAAGTTTACATATGAATAGAAGAGATTTTTTGGTAAAAAGTAGTGTAGCAGGATCAACATTGCTACTAGACCCAAATAACCGAATGTTTTTTAAAAGTCCGAAGCCAAAATCAGTCATCATAATTGGTGCAGGATTTGCTGGTCTTTCTGCTGGCATGATGCTTAAAAAAGCCGGGGTAAAAGTGACAATTTTAGAAGCGCGTAATAGAGTAGGAGGCAGGGTTTTTACTCACAAACCTGCATCAGCAAATGGCCAGGTGGTAGAACTCGGTGCAGAGTGGGTAGGTAATTCTCATGAACGCATTATTGCCATGTGTAAGGAATTTGGTTTAGAGCTGGAAAATAATCAGTTTGAAACAGATATGATTCTAAACGGTCTTCATTCAAAGGCAGGACAATGGTCATTCAGCCCGGAGATGGAAATGTTTTGGTCACAAAAATCAAGTATTTGGGAGAAATTGACATCCATTCAAAAGAAAAAACTGGACAAGATGGACTGGTGGAGATTTTTATCTGCCAAAAATATGACAGAAAGAGACCTTTTACTCAGGGAATTGATTGATTCAACAGACTTTGGCGAGAGTATCCGGCATACATCTGCCTATGCAGCCTTTGCTGAATATGCAGAAAGCAGCGAAAAAAATGAGATGGATCTAAAAATAAAAGGCGGCAATTCGCTCCTTGCAGAAAAAATGAGTGAAACTATTGATAGAAATAATATTCTATTAGACCATACGGTAAAAGGCGTTGAGCAAGGATTTAAAAAGGGAGTAAGTGTTGCGTGCAGTAATGGCAAAATTTTTTCAGCTGATAAACTCATTTGTGCAGTACCTACTTTTTCTTTACTAAAAATAGAATGGAAGCCGGCTTTACCGCAGATTACAACGGATGCACTGCACCAACTTCAGTATGCAAGAATCGGCAAATTTCCGATTGTGTTTACAGAGAGATTCTGGGACCGTGATGATTTTGATATGGTTACAGATACGCCTGCACATTATTTTTATCATGGCACCAAAAATCAAACCGGTTCACATGGTGTTCTGACCTGTTATGCTATTGGTGAGAAGGCCGACGTACTGGCTTCAGTTAATACAAATCAAAAAAGAGAAATAATTCTGAATGCTTTAAAACCTGCTTTTGGCGATGTCAGTAATTATGTCAGAGAAGAGATGATGTACTATTGGGGGCAAGACAAATATTCTGCAGGGGCTTATGCTTTTTATGGAAAAAATCAATGGTTTGATGTGATGCCGGTCCTGAAAAAATCATTTAACCATATACACTTTGCAGGGGAACACCTGGCTGACTGGCAGGGATTTATGGAAGGAGCTATCAATAGTGGGGAAGAAGCAGCAGACCTGATTTTAACCGGTAATTAAACAATTAAAAAAATGAATCCCGACCAAATAAAACTTATGAAAAAGACCTGGAAGATTATGATAGGTATCGATCCTAAAATCACACCTGACAAATCAATCATGTAATATAAAAGATCAATTTATGTAAATTGAGTCCGCATGTCAAAACATGTATGATTTCACAATATCAAAGAAAGCGATGAATTGCCATCAAATATTGTTTATTCCAAAGATTTTGGCCAGAATGGATATATGTGGCTGGATATTGATTACTTCAAATAAAGTTTTATACTCGCACTCCGATCCATCTAAATTCGTATTCGCTGACCGGATTTGCCATTCTTTCTGATATTCTGAGCAATCTGTCCGGTAACTTTACCAGATAGTCTCTGGATTTTTCTCCTGCACCATTCAGATCACACAGATGCTCAAGGTCCCATTCAGTCACCAGATCCCGCAGTATATTGGCATAATCTATGGCTGTGTATACACCTATACGCTGGGCTGCATCTGTAAAATGTCCCCAAAGTCCGCCTACTTCCATACCTGTCTCACGTAGGAAATGTGCCGGCATAACGATTTTTTTACGCATCATATCTTCAAATGCCACCAAAACTTCATTAGCGTCGTATTCAAATATCTTTTTGATAAAACTCATATATGCTTTTGCGTGTCTCATTTCGTCAGCAGCTATGACTCCATTTATTTTACTCAATAAAACATCACCCTGCTGTTTTGCCATAGTTGCGACTCGACGATGCGATATGTTGGTAGCCAATTCCTGGAAGCTGGTGTAAATAAAATTTCGATATGGATCCTGTCCTGTCTCAATGTTAAATCCATCGGCTATCAGGAATTGGGTTGAGCGTTCAAATTCCTGCATATTTACCCTTCCTGAGAGAAAAAGATATTTATTCAGCAGGTCGCCGTGTCGGTTTTCTTCAGCAGTCCAACCTCTTACCCAAGTTTTCCAGGGGTTAGTTTCAATTTCTTCATGTATGCCCTCAAGACGACTCAACCAGGACTCATAGCTCGGCAATGCTTCTTCTGTGATGGTATCCCCCACCAGTACAGTCAGCAAATCGTATGACAAGCCTTGTGCAGCACTTTGCAGTTCTTTTACCTGTGCAAAAAAGCTATCCTGATCGGATGCATCAGGCAAAAAATCACCTGGCTGCCAGTTAGTTTCTATGGGTTTCAAAAATTTTTCAACAGACTCTGCAACGAAGTCTGTCATCGCCCGCATGACTTCGGAACGGGCACCGAAAGGTATTGCAATCAATATAATTAATTATTAAGTCAATGTTAACTATTATTTTGAAGGATTGTTTTGATATGATTATTATCAGTATTTTTTTAAGTCTGTAAATAGAATTTCCTGTTTTTACTAAATATTAGATGAGACATGCAGCGGTTGTGCAACTACTCTGTAGTCGTAAGGGCTTTTTTATCTTTTAAAAGGTAGTTTGACTTCTCTGAAGTCATGAATTTTGCAAATGATGCATCGATCCCAGCGGGGTCATACTATTTTTGAAATTTTGATTAGAAAATTTATCGGTGGGATGTCCAGCCATCCGACGGAAAGATCCCAGAGGGATCATACTATTTTTGAAGATTAAGATGGAAATCAATTCCGACCCTGGCAGGGTCGCACGATACTTATCAATACTCTAATAGCATAATTTATGTCATGTCCGTTCTATCAAGTTCATTCTATTTTTATAATACTCAAGTTAGCAATTCAAATTTATTGGTGGCATGTTTTGGAGCCATCCGACCGAAAGATCCCATAGGGATCAAACTATATTGAAGTTTAAGATAGAAATCATTTCCAACCCTGGAAGGGTCACACAATGGACGGATTAATTTATTTCCAAATAAAAAAATTTAATTCTAAAAAGTCTAAAACATGAGTTTTTTAATTACATATAATATAAGGCATTCATGGGTTGTGCGACTACTCTGTAGTCGTAAGGGCTTTTTTTATCTTTTCAAAGATAGTTTGACTTCTCTGAAGTCATGAATTTTGCAAATGATGCATCGATCCCAGCGGGATCACACTATTTTTGAAATGTTGAGTGGGGAACATTTCCGACCCTGTCAGGGTCGCACGATACCCATTAAGGCCTTCAAAGAAGAAATTTTGTGTTGCCTAATGAATAAGTCAAGTTATCTATTTAGATAGTCACATTATCGGTGGGATGTCTTGGAGCCATCCGACCGAAATTTTTCTCCACAATGCCAT
>JAYTNJ010000056.1:0-17342 GCA_043748345.1 Saprospiraceae bacterium | reverse complement strand
GTAAAACTTAGTAACTTTGCGAACCGCCGTATGCCGAACGGCACGTACGGTGGTGTGAGAGGACAGGTAGGGAATTAATCCCTATCTTCCTACTCGTTTGATAAAAACCTGATATATTTGAGCTTAAATTATTAAATATGGAATGGTCTTTGGGCACATTTGATTGGTCATTGGTTGCAACTATATTTTTTGGAGCAGTCAGCGGGTATATTGCCAGTAGGATTTTAGGTGGAGATGGATTCGGATTTTTTGGCAATATAGTAGTTGGAGTGATAGGTGGCTATCTGGGCACATGGGTAGTCAAAGTAATAAAAATACCCCTTATGAGCGGTTTTTTTGGAAATCTTATAAGCTCGGTAGGAGGTGCTTTGCTATTGATATTTTTTATAGAGGTAATCAAATATATGCAGAAGACAAACAAACCTTCAGGCAAAAGCAGAGCCAGAAAGTAAAATAGCATTAAATAATATATGCTGCCTTGAGATTATTGCACTAGTGAAAGTTTTAATTTACTTTCAAAAACTTGTTTAGCGTTTCTTCCAGTTCATTTCCTGCTATATTTCTGGCTATAATTTTTCCTTCCGGATTGATTAATAGGTTTTGGGGTATTGATCTTATACCAAACAATTCGGACACTTCATTTTTCCATCCTTTCAGGTCGCTGACATGGTACCAAGGAAGTTCGTCTTTTTTGATAGCTGCAATCCATGGATCTCTTTTATTGTCCAGAGAAACACCTAAAATTTCAAAATTTTTATCCTTAAATGAATTATATGCTTTTACAATATTTGGATTTTCTCTTCGGCACGGTCCACACCAACTGGCCCAAAAATCTATCAGAACATATTTGCCAGAAAGAGCAGATATTGAAAAATCAGTATCGGAAGTATCTTTTTGTGTAAATGGTATGATAGTTTGACCTACAAAACTCTTTTTAGTTTTTTCGATCTGTAAAGCTAGTTCTTTGCCTTTAGAAGATTCTTTATGATTTTGACCAAGAAGATCATAAAGATTCAGAAATTCATCATCTATCATATAGGATATATCAAGAACTGACGAAAAACTAACAAATGAAGTAGGTTTTTGAGTGATAAATGTCTTGATTACTTGTTTTTTTTCTTTGTCTAGGGCTTCAAATCGACTGTCCAGTTTTTTGATACCCTCATCATTTTTGGCTTCCCTAAGTCTTGTGAAGTCTTCTATCAGAAGGGCATATTTTTCATCATGAGCCGTTGTCATTTCTTTCAGAAGATTGTAGTCATTCTGTACAGAACCTCCTGTTATTATTGCATTTTTAAGCTTGCCGGTGGCAGCAATGTTCGTTGTAATATTTGGCTCAATAAAAAAATCTACTGATGATCCGGATTTTCCCAGCGATGGCATTGATATCTGAGCTTTCAGTGGGTTAGCAATATTGCCTTTGAATTCAAAAGCACCATTTGTTACAGTAAAAGAATCTTTGACTGAATTTTTATTATAGCTGTACTGCAGAAATACTTTATCATTTGTCCCTTGAGTGGTGATTTTTCCACTGATTAAAAATGGTTGTTCCTGTGCCAAAACAGAAAATGAAAATGATAGGTATGTTATGGCAATAAAACCGGATATTAAGTGCTTCATTTTGATAAGAATTATATTTGTATCAAAATTAGTCAATTATTTCCGAATCTTTGTTTCAGGGTTTATTTTTTCGACCAACCTATCCTGAAATTCTCACACTTTGTAATAATAAAATAGGGTGTTTTGGGTTTTCTTACTCTTTGTGTTATAAGCAATCCCATATCCAAGGGTCCAATGGGTAGTTTTTGCCACGGTAGCTGTAATGCCACCATTCAGTACGTATGGATTTAAAACCATATTTTTCCATAGTATTTTTAAGCAATTTCCTATTTTTATTGACTTCATCTGAATGATCTTTGTAATCCGAATGAGCTTCCTTACCAAAGTAATCAAAAGGAGTGCCCATATCAAGTTCATCTCCGTTTTCATCAATGATGGTGAGATCTACAGCAAGACCCCGGCTATGCATAGATCCTTTTTCAGGAGGAGTGACATAATCAGGGTTAGGTACGGCGTCCCAAAGTCGTTGTTGATAAGGCCTTGGTCTGTAACAATCAAAAACCTTGAGACCATATCCATAGTCAGTTTTGAGCTCATTTTGTATCATTAATATGGCAGTTGTGGCTTCAGGACGTAAGAAGCACCTGCCACAATCGTAAATTTTTCTTTTTGTGAAATTATCAGTTTCTGCATATTTCATATCCAAGATGATACCCTTAGATTCTATAACTTCTAACCATCCTTCTGGTATTTTTTTGTAGGACTCTACGGGTTTTTCTTCGATTTTTTTATTTTCTTTCTGATATGATGAGCCTTTTTGATCGACTATTTCTTTTTTGTCATGAATAATTTCCTTATTTTCTAATGGTTTATTGGCTTTCGATTTAGCACTTCTATCGGATTTGCAAGATGATACCATTCCCAATATTCCTAACATGAAAGCCAGAAATATTATCTTTTTTATATTATCTATGTTTTTATTCATTTTTAGTTTTTGTATGATCTATTGAGTTTGCAAAGCAATCCTGATTTTTTTATCAAACCACTTGATCTGTTTAGTAATGTATGCTTTTTTATCGATCAGTTGTTGGAGCGCAGGGAAAAAGATAATTTTTTTATACGGCCAGGGAGCCAAAAGCTGTTTTCCTTCCTTATCCGTAAGGAGATATTGATATTCATCTTTTCCATGCGCCATATATAATACATTCTGTCCTTTGATATCTATTTGTTTGATGTCTGCGAATTCACCGATAAAAACTTTGGAATCACCATCAAGAAATTTTTTATACAGTGTATCAGGGACAAACAAAACTGCACAAACATGAAAATGCTCCTTAAATACTGATTTTAATAGTGCCATATATTTTTTTTTTGTTCAGTCGTTTCATTCAAATAACGTATGTAGTTTTCTTTTTTATCATTGGATAAATATGGGTCATTAATTTTTGAAGTGAGAAATCTTATTTTGGACGAAAAGGTTTGTACGCGTACTATGAGACTGCATGTATCAGTAGTAGTATCCTGCATGTTTTGAGCTTGTGATATCGTTGAAATAAAGATGATAATTAAATACCAAAGTGGTTTTTTCATTATGATATTTATTATGAAGGGGGATAAATTCAATATTTAAAGGGTGAAGTTAAGATTTAGTTAAAAATATCATTGATTTGTTTATTGAAAAAAGAAGTAATTTAATTTTGTCTTTCGTATTTTTGAAATTATAAATGGCTAATGATGCGATATAATCTCTTTCTAATCTACATGGGGATAGTTGAGCTGTCAGATATTTTTACGATATTTGCGTCCCCGATTAAAATAATTATATAAGTTTTAACTCATAAAAAATGTTGCAGACATCCATTGATATAGAGGCTTTAAACCAACAGATATACATTGATAGTGCTTTTATGGAAGTGCTGAATAGTGAAACTTCTAAGGTAATTGTTGGTCAAAAACATATGATTGACAGGCTTACGCTGGGACTCTTGGCTGAAGGACATGTTCTTTTGGAAGGACTTCCAGGCCTTGCGAAGACACTTGCTATCAAGACACTTGCATCTGCGGTAAATGCTGATTTTCATAGAATTCAGTTCACGCCTGATCTTTTGCCTTCTGACATCATTGGTACTATGATTTACAATCCCGGTAAAAATGAGTTTTCTGTGAGAAAAGGGCCAATTTTTGCAAACTTTATTCTTGCTGATGAGATAAACAGAGCTCCTGCCAAAGTGCAAAGTGCCTTGCTTGAAGCTATGCAGGAAAAGCAGGTGACTATAGGTAAAGAAACCTATAAACTCGAAGAACCATTTCTGGTGCTCGCTACCCAAAACCCTATTGAACAAGAGGGAACCTATCCGCTACCTGAAGCTCAAGTGGATCGTTTTATGCTTAAAGTTATCATTGGATATCCAGGGAAGGAAGATGAAAAACTGATTATCAAAAGGAATATTTTGGGTGAGATTACTCAAAAAATAAACGCCGTTGTTGATACACAAACTATACTGAAAGCCAGAAATTCTGTAAAAAAAGTGTATATGGACGAAAAGATTGAAAATTATATCATCGATATAGTATTTGCTACAAGATATCCTGAACAATATAATCTGGATATCTTAAAACCACTCATCAGCTATGGTGCATCTCCTAGAGCCAGCATTAATATGGCTTTAGCTGCAAAAGCCCATGCATTTATGCAGAGAAGAGGCTACGTTTTGCCTGATGATGTGCGCAATGTATGTAAAGATGTCATGAGGCACAGGATAGGTCTAAGTTATGAAGCCGAAGCCGAAAACGTTACTCAGGAAGATATTATCACCAAAATCATCAATACAATACCTGTACCATAATAATGTGCTGTAAACGGAAATATACATATTTCATCTTATTGACCATGCTTGCAATCTTTCAGTTGTGCCCGAGTATGCTTATAAGTCAACGATCTTATACTAAAGATGACGTAAGGGATATGTTTCCTTCTAACACTAAAAACCTATGGATAAATTACCTTAGTGGAACCTTTGACAATAAACACGCTACAGACATGATCATAGGTACAGATGGGCACACTTGTAAGGGCCTGTATACTTTGAGAAGTAGCAATACAACTTTTTTTTTTGATGGAGAAGACAAGGGGAAACAATTGAAACTGGCAGAAATGAACGGGGACTCCAGATTTACGGGTTTTTTAAATGGTAACTATGATGGGGAAGTTTTTGATGGCAGCTGGATGGATAAGGATAAAAATATAACGCTGCCAGTCCATTTGAGTTTTGTAAATGCATTTGAAAATTTTACACCTAATAAGAAACTGATTTTTCAATGGAATCGAATATTTTCTGGCGAAATAGAAGGCCAACCCATAAGATTTCAACTTACAAGAAATCAAAATATCTATGGAATAATTCTCACTGATGATAAAGGAACCAGAAATAGAGTATCAACCCAAGGAAAGGGATCAAGGGTGGAGATGATTAAATTTGAATTTGAGAATTCTATTCTTTCTGACAAATGGATTATGTTGGACACATCCAATCTGGAAAAATTAGATATCATTTATGCTAACGAAAATGGGTATGAAGTGGTGTCGTCTTTTCAATCTGAAAAAAGATTGGATTATCAAATATATGAGTATGCTGATTTCCACAGCAGACTGGAATGTATAAGTCCTACGACTGGAAGTAAGAGATTTGACACCTGGATGACTTCAGTTTTTAAAAAATGGTTGGATGATAATTTAAAAGAACTAAAAAGTATTGGCAGAGATGCATATGGTACTACGGATAGATGGATTCAATGTGCTCATGGTTGGGTAGAGGTAAGCCTATTTGATGGTATTTTGATCAGTGGGACTGTTTATATGCAAACATCGTGGAATAATGAAACAGCTAAAATTCCTTTTATTTATGATCTAAGGTACGGTAGGGAGATTAATCTTCAAGATATTTTTGATAATAAATTTGACAGTAAAGAATATTTTAGAATCTTGATTCCCGATCTGATTAAAGCAAAAGTCTGGAGTCCTGCAATAAAATCATGGGCAGAAACCCAAAGTTTTAATCACATAAGCCTTAGGGAAGAAGGTATAGGATTTAGTACACCTTACAGTACAATTTATGGAGAAAAAGAAATAGTGATTCCATATAATACTATAGAGCAAAACTTGAAGCCCAGATATATTCTCAAATAAATTCATGAATTATGGAAACTTCAGAATTACTTAGAAAAGTTCGTAAACTAGAGATCAAAACAAAAGGTCTGACAAAACATGTATTTTCTGGAGAATATCATTCCGCTTTTAAAGGAAGAGGCATGGCTTTCAGTGAAGTTAGGGATTATCAATATGGCGACGATGTAAGAAACATAGACTGGAATGTGACTGCGCGTACAGGTGGACCCCACGTTAAAATATTTGATGAAGAAAGAGAATTGACTGTAATGCTTATGATTGATGTATCAGCATCTTCTTTTTTTGGTACAGTAACATCTTTCAAAAGCGAATTAATGACGGAGATGGCCGCAGTCATTGCCTTTTCAGCCATTACCAATAATGATAAAGTAGGGGCAATACTTTTTTCAGATCATATCGAAAAGTATCTGCCACCCAAAAAAGGAAAACAAAGTATACTCCGTATAATTCGTGAATTGATCAATTTTAGTCCCAGCCGCCACAAAACTAATGTAGCTGAAGCACTAATTTATTTGAATAATATCGAAAAGAAACGAAGTATAACATTTGTACTTTCTGATTTTATGGCCGACGATTTTGAGCAAGCACTTACCATTGCAGCAAAAAAACATGATATCATAGGTGTACACATATTTGACATAAGGGATCAATCTCTGCCGGATATTGGTCTTATTCAGGCTATTGATGATGAGACCGGACTAAAGAAAGTCATCGACACTTCAGACCCTTTTGTCAGGGCAAGATATAGTGAACATTTTAATCAATCGGTTGATAAATTTAGGGCAGCATTTTCAAAGGCAAAATCAGATACTATCAATATATCTACAGAAGACGACTTTATCAAAGCTTTGCAGGTATTTTTTAAACGTAGGTCTAAACGATGATAAATTTAGGTAAAAGAACTGGATTTGGTTTCCTGTTTTTAATTTTGGTTCTCTACACAAACCAAATTTTTGGACAAATTTCATCTGCTGCTTTGCTTTTGGTTGATACGGCAGGATTGGGGGACCCGATATCTGTAGATATAAAAATCGTGTTTCCTTTAAATCTTGATATTAAAACCATCGATTTTTCCGATTACAAAAGGATTTTGAACAAGGCATATACACAAGATTCTATGACAATGGAAGAATATGCTGATCTCGAAGTCCTTGATTTCGGCGAGTGGAAATATGAAGCTTTAGACATTCCTGTTGGGGTAGATAAACTGAAGTTTACTTTGGAAAATGGAAAGAATGTAATTTTTAATACCATTAAAATTGCCATTTATAATATAGGAGTTTTTGCTGTACCTGCACCAAAAGTTATCTTAGGTGATACTTCGGTAAGCATCATTCACGGACAATCCTCCGTAATTCAGATTACACTTCCTGAAAAACTTATGAAACAGGATACTGTCGTATTTAACCCTATCAAAGATATCATTCGGGAAGATGCCAATTTTTCAGACTATCTCAATTATGTATATCTACTTCTAGGTTTATTATTGATAGCAGGTATCGGATACTACTTCTACAGACTGAAAAAACTTAAAAATAAATTAGTGGTTGCAAATATCGAAATCATGATACCTTGCCATGAAAAAGCGCTGACTGCCCTTAGACAATTAGAGGAAAAAGAACTTTGGCAACAAGGAATGATCAAAGAATATCAATCAGGCCTTACGGATATTGTAAGAACATATTTGCAGGAAAGATATAATATTGATGCCCCTGAAATGACTACTGACGAAATCATATCGGCACTTAAAAAAGCGAATTTTGACAGAAAATATTCTTATGAGCTTGTTAATATCCTTCAGATTGCAGATCTGGTAAAATTTGCAAAAGCGAGACCGGAAGAGAATATCCACGCTAATTTCATGTTGATGGCTGTTGAATTTATTGAAAATACTAAAGAAGTGCCTTCGGTAGCAAAAGTATTATGATTAGTTATTTTTCAAATCTTCATTTTGCGTCACCTTGGTGGTTTTTAGGGCTGCTCTTAATTCCCGTTATGGTTTGGTGGCAATTTTTTTCTACCCGTGACCATTATCCGGTACTTAAATTATCAGATCTGAGGGGTGTAGAAGGTCTCCATTCCTGGAAAGAAAAAGTTTTTAAATATTTGCCTTTGCTTCAGATCATTGCAATGACAGCGTGTATAATAGCACTTGCAAGGCCCCAACTGAGCTTGACTGAAGAAAAAGTAAAAGCTGAAGGTATAGATATTATGCTAGTTATGGATCTTTCCAGTAGTATGCTTTCAAAAGACTTTGATCCCGATAGGCTGGAAGTAAGTAAGATGGTAGCCAAAGAATTTGTATCTAAAAGAATCCATGACAGAATAGGACTGATTGTATTTTCAGGTGAGGCCTTTACACAATGTCCTTTGACTACAGATCATAACATCGTTACAGATTTTCTGTCCAATCTACAGGTAGGTATGCTGCAGGATGGTACAGCGATTGGAATGGGTCTGGCTACGGCAGTCAACAGACTCAAAGATAGTAAAGCCAAGTCTAAGATTATTATTTTGCTGACAGACGGTGTCAACAACTCAGGCTATATAAATCCTGTGACTGCATCCGAAATCGCTCTGGAATATGGTGTTAAAGTATATACAATTGCCGTAGGATCTATGGGTCAGGCCTTATCACCTGTCAATAGAATGAGTAACGGGGAATATATGTTTGCCATGGCAAACGTAGAGATTGATACTGAGCTTCTCCAACAAATATCTGAATTGACTAAGGCCAAATATTTTAGGGCAGTTGATAGAAAAAGTCTTGAAGATATTTATACCGAAATAGACAAGCTCGAAAAAACAGAAATAGAAATTAATGTGTTTAAACGATATAAAGACGAATACAGGAAATTTTTGTTTTTTGGATTGATATTGTTTCTGTTTTACTGGTTTATGAAACAAACTTTGTTCAGGACATTAAGTTGATATTTATGCTGAGATTTGAAGATACAGATTATTTTTACCTGCTCATTTTATTGCCTGCAGTTTGTATAATATGGTATTATTCAAGATTGAAACTTAAAAGACGCATTAATATTTTTGGAAAGGAAATACTAATTAAAAAGCTTATAAGAGGCCGCTTAACATCAAATGCCAGCTTTGTTATCTTACTTTTATCATTAGTATTGTTGATCATCGCAGCAATAAATCCTCAATATGGCTTAAAAAAGGAAAGGACAATAGTGGAAAAGAGCGACATATTTATTGCTTTGGATATATCAGCTAGTATGAATGCCACCGATATCAGCCCATCACGACTTGAAAAATCAAAACGATTTATCGAACAACTCATAGAAGCCAGAAAAGGTGACCAGTTAGGGTTGATATTTTTTGCGGGAGGTGCATATCTTCAGATGCCATTGACTACTGATTATGCCGCTGCCGAACTATTTGCCAGGTCAGCCACAACAGATATGGCAGGTACTCAGGGAACGGTCATCGGTGAAGCCATCGATCTGGCCATGAGAAGTATCAAAGAAAAAAACCAAAGAGCGCTCATTATTATTTCGGATGGTGAGGATCATAATAGTGATGCTGTTCAAATGGCTGAAAAAGCAGCTGATAATGGATGGAATATTTTTACTTTGGGGGCAGGTACTGCTGAAGGAGGTTTTGTACCTGTTGTCTATAAAGGAAGAGAAGAATACAAAATGGATGATGAAGGCAATCCGGTCAAATCAGCTCTAAATCAAGGATTGCTCAAAGATGTAGCCGAAAAAGGTAAAGGGACATTTTATATGCTCGATAATGATAACACTTCAATCATTTCTGATATTAACGCACAATTGGATAAAATGCAGAAAAGAGCTGTTGAAATTAAATCATTTACTGAATATCGAAGTTTTTACCAATACTTTCTTTTCGGAGCGGTAGTTTTAATTTTACTAGATTTTTTCAGATTAATGGAGAGGATTCAAAAAGATAGGATATGAGAAATTTACTAATAGCTACAATCTTTATTTTGTTTGCCTGGAGTATAAAAAGCCAGGAGGCTCATAAAAACTTGAGAAATGGAGACATGTTATATGGTTTTGGAAAATTTGCTGAATCCGAAACTGAATATCGAAAAGCGGAGTCAAGTCAATCTTCTCTAAAATCTTCTTACAATATGGGCAATACGTTGATGAATCAGGAGAGATTTGAAGAAGCCATAAAAAAGTATCAGGACGCAGCAACCAAAGCTACCAGTGATATGGAGAAAGCAATAGTAAATCATAATCTGGGGAATGCACTCTACAAAAAACAACAATTTAAAGAAAGTATAGAATCCTACAAAAAAGCACTAAGGTACCAACCCTATGATACGGAAACAAAGGAAAATCTGGCCCTGGCACGTAGAGAGCTAAAAAAGCAAGAGCAACAACAACAAAAAGACAAACAAAACAACGAGCAAAATAAAGATAAGGAAAATCAAAAGGAAAATCAAAATAGACAAGACCAAAAACAAGAGGAAGATCAGAATAATCAAAACAACCAGGAAGATAATCAACAAGAAAATAAAAATCAACCCTCAGACCAAAATGATAAAAAAATGGGTCGTCAGGATGCTCAAAAACTGCTCCAAATAATGGATAATGAAGAGAAGAAAGTACAACAAAAACTAAGAAGGGTAGATGGAAAGTCAAGTAAACCCAAAAAGGACTGGTAGCAATAATAATAGATTTTAGAAATAAATTCCAAATAATCTATATATACAATTGTAAAAAGTAGTTTTACTATATCTTTGTATTTACTGTATTTTAAACACGAAGTATGCCAGATGTTTTATCGCGTAGTGTCCAACATTTTAATAATGATGTTGCTATTAAATTTCAACTATACAATAGCCTGTTTCTTTCGCTTCCTTTTCAGAAAATAGAAAAGACAGGTATTCTGCTTTCTTTGCTTGTGACTCAGTGCGAGGAAGGATATGAAGAAGGAAAAACGCCTGTTCAAATTCTGGATAAGTTTTTTGCTGAGCATACCCCACTTACTGAGATTCAGCAGAGGCTAGATCTTTTGTTCAGATTTATACAATATATTGAAAGGCAAATAGTTTTATTTGATGCATTGGAAGATTCGGCTTACAGTAAATTAAATGATATAAAAGGGACAGGTACACTCAAACAGCTTGAAAACAATCTTTCGACCGTCAAACTGACAAATGAGGAAATTCAAAATCTCAATAACTTTTGTGTCAGACTTGTATTAACGGCGCACCCTACCCAGTTTTATCCTGGTTCTGTCTTGGGTATTATCAATGATTTGTCGGTAGCACTCAGAACGAATGATACTGAAATCGTCAATCTTCTTTTGCAGCAACTGGGAAAAACTCCTTTTCTTAATAAAAAGAAACCAACTCCATACGACGAAGCAGTAAGTTTGATCTGGTTTTTGGAGAATACATTTTACCATAGTATTTCAGAGATTATTGACGAGTATCAAGATAGCCTTACATTTATCGACCCGACAAAAAACCCGGTCATCAGAATGGGTTTCTGGCCCGGGGGAGACAGAGATGGTAATCCTTTTGTGACGGCCGATACAACCTATAGGGTCGCAACATCACTAAATATAGCTTTACTTAAGTGTTATTACCGCGATATGCGGAGACTGAAACGTCGTCTTACTTTTAATGGCGTGGACCAGATCATCTCAGGACTTGAATCCAGATTGTATGAACAGGCATTTCTTCGATCGGTATTTTCAATAAATTCACCGGATGATCTCCTTGGGCCTTTGCATGAAGTAAAAAAACTATTAGAGACAAATCATAATGGATTGTTTATCAATATGGTAGATGCCTTGATTAGTAAAATATATTGTTTTGGATTACATTTTGCATTTATAGATATCCGGCAAGAAAATGATGTTCATTCCAGAGTCATCGATAATATTTTAGTTCTTGAAAATAAGATTCAAACTTACAACACCTTATCTGAAGATAAAAAAATAGAATTTCTGATTAATAGTCCTATTCAGATTGCAGGAGTAAGTCTTGAAAATGACATTTATCAGGACACTATTAGTACTTTAATTACTGTAAAAAGAATCCAGGATGAGTATGGCGAAGCTGCCTGCCACCGATACATCATCAGTCAATGCAGCTCAAGTTTGAATGTCATCGAAGTATTATCTTTGTTTGTTATGTCAGGATGGCTAGTGGACCAGATAAGCATGGATATTGTTCCTCTTTTTGAGACTGTAGATGACTTGATACGAGCAACGGAAATTATGAAAAAACTGTATGAATTGCCATACTACCGCGATCATTTGCAACGAAGAAACAATCGGCAAACCATCATGCTGGGATTTTCTGATGGAACTAAGGATGGTGGATATCTTATGGCCAACTGGATGATATACAGAGCTAAAGAAGAATTGAGCAAACAAGCCGTCGAATATGGTCTGGGTGTATTGTTTTTTGATGGTAGAGGTGGGCCGCCTGCGAGAGGAGGAGGTAAAACCCATAAGTTCTATGCGTCGATGGACAAAGATATCTCCAGCAAAGAAATACAACTTACCATCCAGGGCCAAACTGTGAGTTCCAATTTTGGGATTATTGATTCTGCAAGATATAATATCGAACAATTGATTAATGCCGGAATTACCAATAATTTGCAGCGGGATACCCAATCAAATTTTACAGATGATGAAGAGGCCCTGATTTTTCATGTGGCAGAAATCAGCTTGAAATCTTATCTGGAACTCAAAAACCATTCTGATTTTGTAGAATATTTGTCCGACGTCAGCCCACTTAAATACTTTGGTCAGACCAATGTCGGAAGTCGTCCTGCAAAAAGAGGAAAATCTGATAAATTGACTATTAAAGACCTTAGGGCTATTCCCTTTGTGGCCTCATGGAATATGATAAAACAAAACGTTCCTGGTTTTTATGGATTAGGTACCGCTCTCGAGCAAATTAAGAATGAAGGCACATTTGAATCATTCAAGTCACTGTACCAGAAGTCTCTATTTCTCAGAACCCTTGTCGACAACAGTGAAATGACCTTATTTAAGACCTTCATGCCTCTTACTTCTCACATATCGGGCCATGCTCGTCACGGTATCATATGGAACAAAATAAATGATGAATACCAGCTTACAAAGTCAAATTTACTTTTATTGGGAGACCATACGATGCTTATGCAGGAATATCCTTTAGAAAGAATGTCCGTAGGTATGCGTGAACGAATTACTTTACCATTAAACACAATACAGCAATTTGCTTTGAGTCATCTTGCAGATATGGACGAAGAAGATCCCCTTAGGGCAACGTACATTAAGATTGTAGTAAGATGCTCTTTTGGTATCATCAATGCTGGTAGAAACTCAGCTTAAGAAGGTTACATTGCCTTCATTTTTTTCATTAAATCTTGATTGTTAGGATTTATCATAAGTGCCTGATTAAAATCGGTTAAAGCTTTTTCCTTGTCATTGATACCCAAATAGGCAAGACCTCTGTGATAATACACGCCGTCAGTATTTAATCCTGTATTTATGGCTTTAGTAAGTGTTTGAACAGCTTCTGTATATTTACCCGAATTAAGCTGACTTAAACCTAGTACTGGTAAAATCTCTCTTTCTCTGTATGGCATCAATGTTAACGCTTGTGTAAAAGCGGTGACAGAAGCGCTTGGATTTGTCTGTATTTGAGCGACTCCCAGATTGTAATGAATATTTCCTTTGGCGGGGTCTATTTCGAGTGCTTTTTTGTACATCGTGATGGCTTTGCTTACCAATTCCTGCTTCTTATCCGGTTTTTGATCACTGAGAGTGCCGTAACTATTGCCTAGTCCTTCATATACGTCAGCGCGATTACACCCATCAGTCAGGGCTACTTCGAAATCAGTCATAGCACCTTTGATATTGCCTTTCTTACCCCGATGATTGCCCCTATTAGCCAAAGCCAGATCATCTTTAGGGTAATATAGTAAAGTCTGAGTCCAGAGTGACTCACTATCCTGCCACACTTCGATTTGTGATTTTGTTTTTATGGTTAGAAATATGATAAAAATACCACTTAAAGCTACAGTTCCATATTTTTTGATTTGGGACCGACCCGATTGCCACTTGTCCGCAAGGTATGAAATCATAAATGCCAACCCGATATAAGGCACATAGGTATATCTATCAGCCATAATAGCCAGACCAACAGACATAAACTGCAGTACAAGGACTATAGTTACAAAATAAAACCCAATACCAAATGCAATAATTTTAGTTTTCAGGGTAGACCAAAAAACCCCTACGATAGTTGCAACAAATGCCATGGGATATAAAATACCTTCTATTCCCGAAAGCTTATCTCCCTTCGGGTATGGATAAAACGCACATATTTTTGATGGATTAAAAAACATAGTTATATAATTTATAAAACCGTAGGTAGCAAACTGAAATCTTTGCCAAAGCGTAAAAACATTAGCATCTGCTACGGCCTTGTTTTTTTCACCATAAAGAGTAAGCAGGCCACCAAAATCTCCTCCACTTTGTACACTAACTGCCATAAGACCAAAAAATATCGAGATAACTAAAAAGGGTATCTTTTCGATGAAAACTTTTATGTCACTTATTTTTCTTCCTTTCCAGTAATCGAGAAGTAGCCAGATAAGAGGAATGACGACTGCCATTGCTTTGGACAAAACACTAAACAAAAATAACATGGTGGCAAAAAGTAACCATTTTTTTTTTGCACTGTCTAGATATTTCCAGTATGAAATACAGGACAAAAGCAGAAAAAAGGTGTATAGCACATCTTTTCGTTCTGATACCCAGACCACAGACTCTACGTGTGCTGGATGTAATGCAAAGATGGCGGCAGTAAATGTTGCAACCAGCCATTTTTTTTCAGTGATCATCCAAATGAGAAGGAATACCAGAATACAATTCAAAAGATGAATCAAAACATTCATTTTGATAAATGGAGCAGGAGACAGTTTGTTTATGTCCCCAGGCACCTGAAATGCCAGCGAAATCATTGTTATCGGATGATAGTTTAGTGAAACAGGAGTTTTCCAAATTCTGGCATATTCCTTATTAAGTACCAAAGTTTGTTCTTCCACATACACCTGATCGTCCCAATTGACAAATTTATTGTCAAATGATGACCTGAAAATAACAAAAGTAATAAGAATCAGAACTACGACGGCAACTATGGGTTTAATTGGATCAACTGATATCTTATTAATTGGTTTATCTTTTTCAATCTCACCTTTTCTTATTGACCGTCCTTTGCTCATGCTTAGAAGTTTTTATTAAAATACAAAAGTAAATGCTGTTTTAATATCTTCATGAAAATGATTAAAATTTTATTTTTATTTATAGGGGTGAAGCCATTTATTTTGAAATACCTTACCCATTATAACCCATCATCGGTAAAGTCATTCCGGCTAAATCTTTGCTTAAATGCACGTATCTGGGCAATATTGGGAAAGGAACTTGAGTGAATATTGCTCTAATGCATATTGAAATAAAAAAATTACAAAGCATTTAAAAAACTATGTAAGTCCTCAACAATATTCAGGTTGAGCTTTTTTCTAAGCCTTGATCGACTTATGTAAGCACTTGACGGTTGAACATTTAATAAATCTGCTATTTCTTTAGAGTTGAGACCTATTTTCAAATATGCGCATAAACGCATGTCATAATTTGACAATCCGGGGAATCTATCTATCAATGTCTTAAAAAACTCCTGATGTAACTGATCAATTTGAATTTCAAAAGTTTTGTCTTCAACATCCAGGTAGGATTCTAATAGTCTTTCCATGTCATTTAACTGTGTATGGTATTTTGCCGGATACCTTTTGATTTCTTCTAATTTTTCTTTGAGGCTTAACAGTAATTTGTTTTTGTCTTCGTTATCCTTTGCTTTGTTAGCCAGCTCGATAGTTTTACTTTTTAATTGCTGTTTTAGTCCACTGAATTCAGTTTTTAATTGTTCTTTTTCCAGTAGTAATACCTCCTGTTTATGTTTTTTAGCCTGTTGTTGTAATGAATTCTGTTCTTTTTTTAATAATTTTTTCTTTTGTTTTCTCAGCGAGTACTCTTGCCACATTCGAATTAAATATATCATCAAAAATACCAATAATACATAAGCAAGAAAAGAGTACCATGTTCGATACCATGGAGCTGATATTTTAAACGGAAATGATATTGAATCAGTAATTTGATTATCAACATTTGCTCTCACCAGCACATTATAATTTCCATCAGAAACACTTAAAAACTCAAATGTATTATTACTACTCCAAGCACTCCACTTATCAGAATTTTTTAATTTAAATTGATAGAGGGCATGATCCTGATTAGGTACAATACACTCTATCCTTACATTATTTAGCCTATAATTTATTACATTATTCTGAGAAATAGCAGTTTTTTCATTATTATTAAATGCTTCAGCTTTTCTGAATAGAAGTGTATAGCTTAATTTATTTTCACCTTTATTTTTCAGTAGATATTTCAGCACAAAACCATTATAAATGGGCAAAAAATCATATTCAGAGCTTAACGATTGCTTTTGATAATTATCGGGTAAAAGTCCTTCTAAAACAGCTTTATTTTTAATTTCAGCTTTTGGAATAAATTTCTTTTCATGAGAATCATATAAGTATTCTTTTACATCAGTAATTACTTTTATTCCATTGTCACTTATAACTAAGTTAGGATTATTTCCATTAAATAAACTATCAGGAAAAATTATTCTATTTTCAGGGTATAAATTGTCATCCAGATCAGCCCTGATTATTCCAAAGTTAGGAATGTTTACCCACAGGATATTATTTTTTTCAATGATCAATTGATTGCAAGACCCTAAAATGAGTTCCATTTTATTAATAAAAGTCCACATATTGTTGATTTTTTTGAAAATTGAAATCCCATTATAATTGCCCGTTAATAAAAACTCTTTATACTGAATAATAGTCCAAACTCCTTGTTGATCACTTATCTTTTTGACAGAATTTTGTTCAATTTCGAATAGGCCCTTATCGTGACCCATGTACAGGATATTATCAATATTTTTTAAAGTCCACACTTGACCCTCAGTACCTGGCAAGAGATTAAATCTGTTAATCTCAGAATCATCATTTAAATCTTTCCACACAGATGTGTATAGACCTTGATTGGTGCCTAAATAAAATATTTCATTTTTTAATAATGCCACATTACCTGTTCCGAAGTCTCCTCTATTATCATAAAAGTAAGTAAGGTCATTGTTTAAGTTAAGTGTAGCTACTCCATAGTCCATTCCGAGCCATAATTTTCCTTTTGGGCTATAATGCAAACTTAAAACAGTATTGTGTAATAAGCCTTTTTGTTTATTGATATGATGAATAATTTTACCGTGGAGATCAGTAATATACAAACCTTTTAAAACTGTTCCAAAAACCAAATACCCGGTATCGATTTGTTCAAAACTAAAAACTTGGGCTAATTTTAAATATTGAGAAAGATTTATGTTGACCGCGGTGAGTTTACCCGAGGATAAATTATACAAGCCGGAATCCTTAGTTGTCTAGTTTCACTAGGTTGTTGGGGGCACCAGCCCCCCCTTTCTTACGGAGTGAAGGCGTAGCCGAAACGAAGTAAGAAAGGGGGGGCTGGCAAAATT
>JAYTNJ010000055.1:0-30036 GCA_043748345.1 Saprospiraceae bacterium | reverse complement strand
GTGTGGTCAGTAGTGACCACCCCTGTTGATGCCATTCCCGACCTTTCCGAAAATCAGGTGATTGTTTACACCGAATGGATGGGACGCAATCCGCAAATCATGGAAGACCAAATCTCCTATCCCCTGGTTTCAAACTTGCAGGGTATACCAAATGTAAAAGCTATTCGAGCTGCGTCAATGTTTGGTATGAGTTTCATCTTTGTCATTTTCAATGACGATGCAGAAATCTACTGGGCACGAACCAGAGTGTTGGAGCGTTTGAATTTCGCTCAAAAAGCATTGCCGCAAGGTGTAACTCCTACACTTGGTCCTGATGGAACAGGCGTAGGACATGTGTTTTGGTATACACTTCAGGGCGATGGTTACGATTTGGGAGAACTAAGAGCTGTTCAAGACTGGTATGTGAAATTTGCTTTACAAAATGTGCAGGGAGTTAGTGAGGTCGCATCATTCGGAGGCTTCCAAAAACAATATCAGGTAAGCATCAATCCCAACAAACTGATTTACTACAACATTTCGGCAATGGATGTAGCAAATGCACTTAAAGCCAACAACCGCGATGTGGGAGGTAGTATATACGAAATGAACCGCATGGGCTATATGATTAGAGGATTGGGTTACATAAAAGATATAAAAGACATAGAAGAAATTTCGGTTGGTTCTAACAAATCCATTCCCATCAAACTGAAAGATGTGGCTGATGTGCAAATGAGCAGCGACATCCGTTTGGGCATTGTGGATGAAAACGGTGAAGGCGAAGTAGTAGGCGGTGTGGTAGTAGCCCGATATGGTGAAAACGCCAAAGAAGTAATTGACCGAGTGAAGGAAAGGTTGGGCGATGTAGAAAAAGGGTTGCCCCCCGGGGTAAAAATCAAAGTCGCTTATGATCGTAGCGACCTGATTGAAGCGGCTGTTGCCACGCTCAAAGAAGCATTGATTGAAGAAATTATTGTCGTTTCGTTAGTCGTTTTATTATTTTTATTTCATGTGCGCAGTGCTATAGTTGCCATCGTTACCATTCCTTTATCTGTGCTTATTGGTTTTATGATTGTGAAAATGTTTGGTATTTCACTCAACATTATGTCATTAGGTGGTATTGCCCTTGCTATTGGAGATTTGGTGGATGCCGGAATTGTGATGACTGAAAATGCTTATAAAGGTTTGGTGAAAGCAGTTTTAAAAACAGAAGAATAATGGAAAAGCAAAGAATAGGAAATACCAAAGAATTAAGCGAAGAAGAACGCATCAAAATCATTGAGCGCTCATCACGTATAGTAGGTCGGGCTGTTTTTTTCTCCATACTCGTTACACTCATTTCATTTGCGCCTATTCTTTTTCTCGAAGGGCAGGAAAAGAAATTGTTTTCACCTTTGGTGTTGACAAAAACCTTCACTATGATTGGCTCAGTCATTGTAGCACTTTTTGTTGTACCCATGTTGTTGCGTTCACTCCTGAAAGGTAAACTCATTCCAGAAAGTAGAAATCCGGTTGCCAATTTCTTCATAAAAATTTACAGCCCAGTTTTACGCCTTTGCCAACGCTGGAAAAAGACCGTCATTGCCATTTCTGTTTTAATCGTGTTAGGCAGTATTCCTTTTGTGTTGCGTTTGGGTTCTGAATTTATGCCGCCTTTAGATGAAGGATCGCTTTTGTTCATGCCTGTTACATTACCCGATGTTTCCAACAATGAAGCCAAGCGCATTTTACAGGTGCAGGACAAACTCATTATGTCTATCCCCGAAGTAAAAAATGTATTGGGCAAAGCAGGAAGGGCTTATACAGCTACTGACAATGCACCCATGAGTATGATAGAAAGCATCATTTTGTTGAAACCAAAATCAGAGTGGCGAGAGGGAATGACCACCGAGAAACTGATTACCGAATTGAATGATAAAGTGCAGATACCAGGCGTTACAAGTGGCTGGACACAGCCCATCATCAATCGTATCAACATGCTTTCCACAGGGGTAAGAACAGACATCGGAATTAAAATCTACGGGCAGGAATTAGACACCATTTACGACATCGCCCGACAAATTGAAAAATCGTTGAAGGGTATAGAAGGACTTGCCGATTTATATGTGGAGCAACTGACTGGCGGAAAATATCTTGACATCAAAATAAAAAGAGAAGAAATTGCGAGATATAATCTCACTGTTGAAGAAATTAACATGATTATTGAAATGGCATTAGGCGGAATGCCGTTAACGCAAACAGTAGAAGGTCGACAACGGTTTAGTGTATCCATGCGGTTAGCGCAAGATTTTAGAAAAGACATATCAGAAATAAATCGAACACCAATACAAACAGCAGAATATGGCGTAGTGCCGCTTTCGGCAGTGGCTGATATTGAATTTTCGGAAGGTCCTCCCATGATAAACTCTGAAAATGCCATGCTTCGGGGTACTGTTCTCTTCAATGTGCGAGGCAGAGACATGGGAAGTGTAGTAAATGATGCTAAAAAGCGAATAGATGCCGAATTCGAAAAGCTACCTAATGGTTATTTTATAGAATGGAGCGGGCAGTACGAGAATAAAGTTAGGGCGGAAAAGCGATTGAAAATTATAATTCCAATTACACTCCTCATTATTGCCTTTGTATTGTATTTTACTTTTCATTCTGTAAAAGAAATGCTCATTGTGCTTTCCAGTATCCCTATTGCATTGATTGGCGGTGTGTATTCCATGTATTTTTTTGATGTAAATTTTTCTGTGGCTGTGGCAGTCGGATTCATTGCCTTATTTGGTGTTGCAGTTGAAACTGGTGTATTGATGCTCGTTTATTTGAATGAAGCCATCCGTGATGCAGTGGATAAAAATGGAAGTGCAGAACTGTCAAAAGAAGAAGTGACGTCAGCTGTTTTTTCAGGTGCGGTAATGCGTGTGCGTCCTAAATTAATGACCGTGATGGCAGATATGATTGGATTAATGCCTATTTTATTGGCAACAGGCGTAGGAAGCGATGTTATGAAGCCCATTACCATTCCTTTTGTTTTTGGACTGATTACCTCTACTCTTTTCGTGTTGATAGTTTTGCCCATCGTGTACCAGATGGTTAAAGAACGGGAAATAAGAAAGTATGGCAAAGTAGAATTTTTAGAAATAAATGATTGACCCAATGAAAAATATATTTTTAATAATAGCACTTTTACCTTGGTTATTAAAGATTTATGGACAAGACAATACACGAATTTCACTGGAGCAACTGCTGCTGCAGGTAGAAACCAATTATCCTTCCATTATTGCATATCAGTACAATATTCAGTCTATACAGGCAAAAGCAGAAGGAGCAAAGGCATGGATGCCACCCACTTTTTCTGCAGGAATCATGCGTTTTCCTTACAACTTGTCCCTTCTATCGCAAAAAGACGATCCCATGAACCAGGCGGCAATCACATTTTCCATAGAGCAAATGATACCTAACGCCAGTAAACTGAATGCAAAAAAAAATTATATCGAATCACTGGCTCAAATTGAAAGGAGTAAAAGTGAATGGACAAAAAACGAATTGAGAAGGGAAGCCAAAATTCTTTATTACACCCGCTATGTAAATGAAAAAAAGAAGCGCATTCTAGTGGAAAGTGAAGAAATACTGGAGCTTCTAATCGCCATTTCGGAAGAAAAATTCAGCAACAATCAGTCGAAACTGCAAACCATCTACAAAGCAAGAGCACGTTTAGCAGAGCTGAGAAATATGGTGCTGATGCTAGACGGAAATATTAGTGAAAGCAATATAGGGTTGAATATATTTATGGTTCGTGATGCCGATACTCCTTTTCAAATTGACACCCTTATTTCACCAACTAATTATCTAGTGAGCATTACTGACAAAAGCAGTGTATCTACCCGAAGCGATATTACTGTTTTATCCAACTATATCCAATCAATGAAGCTGGAACAAAATATAATGAAGCTCGGAAATAAACCTGACTTTGGAATTCGAGCAGAACATATGCAAATGATTGGTATGCATAGCCAGTGGTCTATCATGGGTATGGCAACCATCCCAATAGTACCATGGTCATCAAAAATGTACACATCAGAAATCAAATCCATCGACTTTCAAATCCAGTCAATGGAACAGGAAAAACAGACCATGGAATTGATGGCAAAAAGAATGCTATCCGAAAAACGCACCATGCTCCATTTCGAAAACGCTCAATATCAGAACTACTCAAAAAATATAATACCCGCCTATGAAAACAACCTGCAAGCAAACCTGCTTGCATATAAACAAAATACAGGTGATTTTTTTGTGTTGCTGGATGCATGGGAAATGCTTTTGATGAAAAAACTGGAATCGTATGACAAATTGTTAAACATTTTAAAATTGGAAGCCGAATATGAATATGAGAAAGAAATTAAATAGCATCAGTATCATATGGTTGTTTGTTGTGACAGCGTTTCTATCCTGCAAAAATGAACAGCGCCTAGACAATCATCAAAACCATCTTCAGGAACATGGTGCCTACATTTGCCCCATGCGTTGCGAAGGTGAAAAAACATATCCTCAACCCGGCAATTGTCCTGTTTGTAATATGAAATTGGAAATATTGGAAGAGGAATTGGTTCAGACTATTGCTCCCAACAAGCAGGTTTTATCCAATCAAACTACTGTAAAACTACAGTCAGGAAGCCTTGATGAAAAAATGACAGCACAGGGTTTTGTCGTTCCTGCACAAAACAGAAATCAATCTGTTGCTGTCCGCTTCAGTGGCAGAATAGAAAAGCTTTATGTAAAATATAGTAATCAATATATAAAACAGGGTGACAAAGTATTGGACATATATAGCCCTGATTTACGCACCTTCCAGGAAGAACATCTTTTTCTATTAAAATCAAATGTTGAAAATAATTTATTAGAAAAGTCTAGAGAAAAATTACAACTTCTCGGTATCTCCAAAACTCAAATTACATTGCTGGAAGAAAAAGGAAAAGTAGCCATGACTGTTACCGTTTTCAGTCCGGCTAGCGGTTATATATTTTTCGATTCACCGTCGACACAAAAAAAATCTGTCCAAAATAATTCAACAACCAATGCCATGAATATGCAGCAAAACACCAATAATGAAAGCTCTTATGCTGCTACCGCTACCCAAATCCGTGAAGGCATGTATGTAAATGAAGGGCAGACACTTTTCAGTGTAAATGATTTGCAGGAAGTTTGGGCAATGGTGTCTGTATCCAGCCAATATGTAAATCAGGTTTACAAAAATCAATCAGTAGACATAATTTCTGAAAGTAATCCACAGAAAATCAATGCAAAAGTGTCATTTATTGAGCTCACCTTTGAAGAAGCCAATCAGCGGTTTGTGAGAATTAGAATAGTATTGCCCAACGCAAGAAATTTGCTTAAAATAAATTCATTAGTCACTGCCCAGTTTATATCGAGTGACATTAAAAACGTACAAGTACCTGCATCTGCAGTTTATAAGACAGGATTGAATGCATATGTGTGGGTAAAAACAGATACTACCCGAAGTGGTACAGGCATTTTTCAGTTGAGAAAAGTACTGGCAGGAGCCAGTCACAACGGTATGACTATCATTAAAAGTGGTTTTTCGTCAGATGAAGAAATCGCATTACATGCTGGATTGATGACGGATAGCGAAACTTTTTTAAATATTAACTGACATGAAGCAGATTATTTTTTCACTCATATTTTTTTTAGTTCTCATTTTTTCCGGATGCAAAAAAAACGAACACGAAAACCATACAACGACCTCAGACAGCTACTATACCTGCCCCATGCACCCAAGCGTAGTGAGCAGCACGCCGGGGGCTTGCCCTGTTTGTAATATGTCATTAATCAAAGTAGAAAAAAAACAAAACCAACATGAAGGGTTGAAGGGCAACTTTATTACTATTGATAAACGCCAACAAGAATTGGCAGGTATTATAACCGATACAGTTAACTTCACAAATATAGTATCCGCATCAAGTATTATAGGCACAGTATCCATGGATGAGGACAAGATAAAAAGTATAAGTAGTCGTGCAAAAGGTAGAATTGAAAAACTGTTTGTAAAAACCACTGGAGTTTATATTAAGAGCGGAAGCCCTATTTATAGCATCTACAGCGAACAATTGCAAGCAGATGAAAAGGAGTATTTATCCCTTATTGAAAAAACTAAAACTATAAGTGCAACTTCTACCATAGAGTATGAATTATTAAATGCATCAAAAAACAAACTCCTACTTTGGGGATTGTCAGAAAAGCAAATTTCAGCAATAGGGGCTTCAGGCAAGGCAAGTTCGCTCATTACATTTTACTCTCCGGATGCAGGATATGTGATCGAAATGAACATCACCGAAGGGATGTATGTGGAAGAAGGTAGCCCACTTTTAAAAATAACTTCTCTCACTCAGATTTGGGTAGAAGCACAAATGTATTCCAATGAAATTGCAGACATTTCTGACAGCAAAACATTTCAGGTTTTCAGCGAAAACAATCCTGGCGATGTTTACAAAGGTATATTGGTGTACAACAATCCTGTAGTGGAAGAAGGCAGAAAAATTCACTTACTAAAAATCAGAGTAAATAATTCAGCAGGCAAATTTATACCCGGCACATTGGTTTCAGTTATTCCCGAAAAATCATTTACCAGTGTGCTGGCAGTTCCAAAATCGGCGGTACTCCTGGAGAAAATGAAAACTGTTTGGGTATTGGTGCATGAAAATACTTTTGAGCAGCGCATGGTTGAAACCGGTGCAGAAAATAAATACTGGATTGAAATAAAATCAGGTCTAAAAAAAGGAGATGTCATAGTAAAACAAGGCGCATATTTAATCAGCAGCGAGTTTATTTTAAAAAGCGGAGCAGGGCAAAGACATGATCATTAAAAAACAACAGTATCTTTAGCCATATTTTTAAGTTCAGTTTCAATTATATCAAACTCATTGGGTTAGGAAGTTTGAAATTGTAAAAGAAGATTTTAATTCTATAAGAAAATTTTAAAGTGGCTACCATAAGCATTTTTCAAAATGTATTACATTATTTTTTACATTTCGGTTTTCCGTTTATAATTGCCTATTTATTCTGGAGAGAAAAATGGTTAAGAGCTGGTACAATCATGTTTTCCACAATAATAATTGATATTGACCATTTTTGGGCAAATCCTGTTTTTGAAGCATGCAGATGCAGTATTGGTTATCATCCTTTTCATAGTATTCCGGTAATACTATTGTATCCGATACTTCTGTTTTTTCCTAAAACAAGACTTATAGGTTTAGGTTTGACTATTCATATTTTCACAGATTGCATAGATTGTTTGATCATGAAGTTAAATTGTATATAGAAATGGCAAAAAGCAGACATTATTATATCCGTAAAACACACCGATATCTGGGAGTCAAATTAGGAATTCAATTTCTATTTTGGACCTTAGGGAGCTTATATTTTAGTTGGTTAGATATGGACGAAATCCCCATAAGCGGTCTGTATACAAACCTAAATAATTAAAAAAATAAGTTTATCTAGGAATTTTGGAAACTTAACAAATACGCAATTCACACAAATTCAACACCTTAGCAAAATTTAAAAACATGAATTCAAAACTGGATTTATAAAAAATAAATTATTCAATGATATTCTTATTGTATTTAACCAAACTCTGAGGAAAATTTACCAAATCTCAAAAAGAAAATGCCCAATGAAGTTATATATAAAAAACATGGTTTGCAGTCGTTGTATCATGGTCGTTACATCTGAATTAGAAAAACTTGGATTTAAACATTTTTCTGTTATATTAGGTGAGGTGGACTTGAATGAACCAATCACCGATAGTCAAAAAGTTGAAATTGAACGATATCTGAAAAAATTTGGTTTTGAATTAATCAATGATAAAAAAAGCAGAACGATAAATAAAATCAAGACACTTATAATAGATTTAGTCCAAAATAAACACAATGATTTAAAAACCAATCTATCCGCTTATCTCACGGATCAAATCCGCCAGGATTATAATACCTTAAGCAATTTATTTTCTGAAGTTGAAAACATAACTATAGAAAAATATTTCATTAATCAAAAAATTGAAAAAGTAAAAGAATTAATTATCTATGACGAACTGTCATTGAGCGAGATTGCATATTCATTAAACTACAGCAGTGTTTCGCATTTGAGTCATCAATTTAAAAAAATAACCGGTTTCTCTCCTACTTATTTTAAGACGATAAAAGCTGTAAAACGTAAACAAATTGAAGATTTGTAAATCTTGCAAACCAAACCCAAAATTGTACAACCATAAAAAACAATTAAGGACGATATTTGCAACAATAATATATAAAAAATGAAACACACTTATTATATATCAGGGATGACCTGTAACGGATGTCGAAGTCATGTAGAAAAAACGCTATCGAACGTTACAGGGGTAACACTTGCCAGTGTTGACTTACAAAATGCGGAGGCAACCATAGAAATGAAATCCCATATTCCGATCGAAACATTTGAATTAGCATTAAAAAATGATGGGGGGCGATACAGCATCCATCTCCATGCCCAACCTAAAACTGAAACTAAAAAAGAAGGAAAACCAGCAGTAAATGGATCGGAAAAATATTACTGCCCCATGTTTTGTGAGGGAGAGAAGGTGTATGATAAAGCAGGTGATTGTCCTGTTTGTGGAATGGATTTGGTTAAAGCCCCCGATCTCACAGATACCAAAACAATGTATACTTGTCCCATGCATCCCGAAGTAATCCAGGATAGTGCCGGTTCGTGCCCCATTTGTGGAATGGATTTGGTCCCAATGGAACCCAATGAAAGTGAAGATCAAAAGACCTACAATGATCTAATTCATAAAATGAAAATAGCTGTGTTGTTTACACTACCTGTTTTTTTTATTGCCATGATGGAAATGATGCACAACAATCCCTTATTAAAAATAATGGATACATCAGCATGGAATTGGGTGCAGCTATTGCTTTCACTGCCTGTTGTCTTTTACGCCGGTTGGATATTTTTTGTAAGGGCATGGAAATCCATCATCACCTGGAATTTGAATATGTTTACCCTCATAGGAATAGGTACGGGGGTAGCTTTTTTATTTAGTTTAGTAGGCATGTTTTTTCCTGACATATTTCCAAATGAATTCAAAACCGAACATGGAACAGTTCACCTGTATTTTGAAGCCACAACGGTCATTCTGACATTGGTTTTATTGGGACAACTACTCGAAGCAAGGGCACACAGTCAAACCAGCGGAGCCATTAAAGCATTATTAAAACTAGCACCAAGCGAGGCAACTTTGATTGAAGAAGGAAATGACAAATTGATCTCTATTCACCATATCAAACATGGTGATTTATTACGAGTAAAACCTGGAGACAAAATTCCGGTGGATGGTAAAATTATGCAGGGTGAAAGTAGCATTGATGAATCCATGATAACCGGCGAGCCAATACCAGTAGATAAGAAGAAAGAAGATAATGTCATTGCAGGAACCATAAATGGCAACAAGTCTTTTGTCATGGTGGCTGAAAGAGTCGGAGCAGAAACCTTGCTCTCACAAATTGTACAAATGGTCAATGATGCCAGCCGTTCAAGAGCGCCCATTCAAAAATTAGCCGATAGTATAGCTACATATTTTGTTCCGATGGTGGTCACAATTTCTGTCATTACTTTTTTTATTTGGGCAAACTTTGGTCCTGAACCTGCTTTGGTATATGGATTTATAAATGCTATTGCCGTTTTAATTATAGCATGTCCTTGTGCTTTGGGACTGGCAACGCCGATGTCTGTCATGGTGGGAGTGGGTAAAGGCGCTCAATCAGGAATTCTGATAAAAAATGCCGAAGCTTTAGAAAATATGAATAAGGTTAATGTTCTAATAACCGATAAAACAGGAACCATTACCGAAGGAAAACCATCAGTAGAAAAAATTTATTCGTCCAATAATGACAATGATGATTTATTGCAACGTATCGCTTCCTTAAACCAATACAGCGAACATCCATTAGCCCAAGCCGTTGTTAATTATGCTAAAAATAAACCCATTTCATTAATAGAAGTCAATGATTTTGAAGCTATTGCAGGAAAAGGAGTTACAGGAACAGTAACCAATAAAAAAGTAGCATTAGGTAATAAAAAACTAATGGAACAAGTCAAAGCAATAGTTTCTGACGATTTAGAAAACAAAATTATCACCGAGCAAAAATTGGGAAAAACCGTTTCATATATTGCAGTCGATAGTGTGGCAATGGGTTATGTATCCATCGGAGATGCCATCAAACTCTCGAGTAGAGAAGCCATCAAAGAACTGATGCGACAAGGAGTGGATGTGATCATGATGACGGGCGACAACGTGCATACTGCCAAAGCTGTGGCTGATGAAATGCATCTTACATCCTACAAAGCAGGTTGCTTACCGGAGGACAAACTCAATGAAATTAAACGATTACAATCCGAAGGAAAAATAGTGGCCATGGCAGGAGACGGCATCAATGATGCTCCGGCATTGGCGCAAGCAAATATAGGAATTGCCATGGGAACAGGAACTGATGTAGCGATAGAAAGTGCAAAAATAACTCTGGTGAAAGGTGATTTATCAGGCATAGTCAAAGCTAAAACCTTGAGTCATGCTGTCATGCGAAATATCAAACAAAACTTATTTTTCGCGTTCTTCTACAATATGTTGGGTGTCCCCATAGCTGCTGGTATTTTATTTCCATTTTTTGGCATTTTGTTGTCACCCATGATAGCAGCAGTAGCTATGTCTTTGAGCTCTGTGTCTGTTATTTTTAATGCCCTGCGTCTTCGTAATATTGATCTTTAAAAAAAATAAATGAAATCGACATAAAAAATAATCAGGGTTTATTTTACCTGCCCGACTAACGTGTTCAGGCGGGCACAAACCACAATGATTGTTTTTTATCAAAGATTCCATCTGACCTTTAAAAAAAAATAAAAATAAACAGATGAAACAATTATTGTTACTAATAGCCATACTTTACATGGGTACTTGTGTAAGTGCACAAAATAAAAAAGAAGTTCCACAATATTTTTATACTTGTGTAATGCACCCTGAAATCCATGAAAGCAAACCAGGGAATTGTCCAAAATGTGGCATGACTCTAATCAAAGAAAAGGTAAAAACACCTAAAAAAGTCGTTGTAAAAAAACAGACTACACCTAAAAAAGTTATTGCGTCGCCCAAAAAGCAGGATGATGAAGGAAAAAAAGCAGATTCAATTTTAACTATTCAAGATTCAGTTTCCATCTTTGAAAAGCAAAAGGAAGCAGTGGTATCTCAAGAGAAATTTGTACCGGAAAGCATACCAAAGCCTACAAGCCCATCAAAAACCGCATCAAGAACGGTAAGGTACGATTTATATGTACGGGATACTATCGTTCATTTCGGCAACAAACCCAAAAGAGCTATTGCTGTGAACGGACAAATTCCGATGCCTGCTTTAACCTTTACCGAAGGAGATACAGCTGTAATATACGTATATAACCAACTAAAAGAGAGTACTTCATTACATTGGCATGGCATATTTTTGCCCAATAAGGAAGATGGCGTACCATACTTAACTCAAATGCCAATAGCACCAGGTACTACACATAAGTATACTTTTCCTATCATACAACATGGAACACATTGGTACCACAGTCATTCGGGCTTACAGGAGCAAATCGGCATGTATGGTTCGATGATATTAAACAAAAAACCTGAAGATGAAACATTCAGAAATGGCATAGATGATCTGCCTGCCATACCGGTCATCTTAAGTGAATGGACCGATATGAATCCTGAAAACGTCCACCGTATGCTGCACAATGCGACTGATTGGTTTGCTATTAAAAAAGGAACTACCCAAAGTTATGCTGAAGCAATAAAACAAGGACACTTCAAGACTAAAATCATCAACGAATGGAAACGTATGAATGCCATGGATGTGAGTGACGTGTATTATGAAAAGTTTTTGATAAATGGTACCACCAACAATCAATTATCACAATTCAAAGGTGGCGATAAAGTGCGATTGAGTATTTCAAACGGTGGCGCATCGACTTATTTTTGGCTGACCTATGCTGGCGGAAAAATCACCGTTGTAGCCAATGATGGAAATGATGTGGAGCCGGTAGAAGTAGACAGGTTGATTATTGCTGTTTCCGAAACCTATGATGTGGTTGTAACCCTTCCAAGTGATAAAACGGCTTACGAATTTCAGGTTACTCCGGAGGACAGGACAAAATCAGCTTCTCTGTTTATAGGTGACGGAGTAAAATTATCTGTAATGCCTATGCCAAAATTAAAATATTTTGAAGGAATGAAAATGATGAATGACATGATGAAAATGAATGGAGAACTGGATGATATGGGAATGAAAATGTCATACAACCAAATGGACATGAATTCGGTAATGTATCCGGAAATCACCGGAAAAGGAAATTCCGACACAGAAGATAACATGGACGAAATGAACATGACCGACCATGATCATCATCAAAAAAAATCTGCCAAAATTACAACCTTAAATTACGCGATGCTTAAATCCCCCACCAAGACTACACTACCTTCTGATGTCCAGGTAAAAGAATTGCGTTTTGAATTATCAGGAAATATGAACCGCTACGTTTGGAGTTTAGACAATAAAGTAGTTTCAGAAGCGGATAAAATCATCATTAAAAAGGGGGAAAATGTAAGGATTACTTTATACAACGGTTCGATGATGCGTCATCCCATGCACTTGCATGGTCACGATTTTAGGATTTTGAATGGTCAGGGAGACTACGCGCCACTTAAAAATACGCTCGACATCATGCCCATGGAAACGGATGTGATTGAATTTAATGCAAATGCAGAAGGCGACTGGTTTTTTCATTGTCATATTTTGTACCACATGATGGCAGGTATGGGAAGAGTTTTTTCCTATGTAGAGCAAGCTCCCAACCCATTGATACCCAATCCAAAAATAGCACAGCGAAAGCTTTTTTCAGATGACAGAAAATTTCATCTGATGGCTGAAAACGATTTTGCGACAAATGGTAATGATGGTATGGTCATGATAAGCAATACACGATGGAGTATTGGCACTGAATGGAGACTAGGCTATAATAATCATCACGGTTATGAAACGGAAACACACATAGGACGCTATATAGGGAAAATGCAATGGTTGATGCCATTTGTTGGTTTCGATTGGCGTTATCGAAAAATGGAAGAAGGTAAAATTGAAAATAACCTTTTTGGTCAATCAAATACCAAGGATAATCGATCAGTTTTAAGTGCAGGTGTAGAATATACAATGCCAATGCTTCTAAAAGCACAAGCAGAAGTTTTCACAGATGGTAATGTTAGATTTCAAATAGAACGGATGGACATTCCTTTTTCAAAGAGAGTAAGAATGGATGTAATGTGGAATACGGATAAAGAATATATGGCTGGATTGCGATATATATTGAACAGAAATATGAGTATCCGGACACATTTTGATAGTGATATGGGATTCGGAGTTGGATTGACAATAAATTATTAAAATCCACATTTCGGTAAGCAAAGTGGACAAGTCTATGGCGACACACGACGATTTAACCAATCAATTTTTAAAATTTGTATTTAAGTGATTGTTTAAATTAACAAATTGACTATCTATGGATTATGACCAACCATTCTTGCATAAGACAACAGGCCGACATTAAAGAAATAATCCGTTGCAAAGACAGAGTTTCAGAACTCAATAGCTACCACGCTACCACAGTAAATGTTACAAAATGCATCTCGTTTTGGTTGACCATATTGTGTCCATGCATTTTGAAGAACTTAAGATATTATCATCGCTAATATAATGCTTGCTTGTATTTTATTGTATGCTTAGCGGGAAGAATTTTAAATACATAAGTGATCGTATCGAAGTTACAAATATTTATCAAGCCTTAGCATGCCTTCGGCAATCGAATTGTATTTAAGTTACAAACCTCGATAATCGAGTACAAAGGACAATGCAGCTCAATAGAAATTGAATATACGGCTCAAAAAACGTAACTTTGAGCCGTATTTTTTTCTAAATTTGAGCTTAAATAGCAAAATGGAGAATAAAGACCTAATAATTGAAGCTATCAAACACCTAAAGACTGCTTCTTCAACACAGTTGAGCGAAAAGTTAGCGCATAATTTTAGTTTGGCTACATTAAAAAGAAATTTAACTGATCTATCTTATAGCCACTAACAGAATCGTAGTGACAGGTGGATGTTCCGATTAAATTGAACCACTCATTCCGGTCGAAACTGAACCACTTCAATCTTTCTGGGGTATCAGATCTGATCCAAGTTCTCTGATTCCAATGTGAGCCTGGCCATCAGATAACTGACTGTTGATTCCGCCCCCTGATTAAGATTGATATTGTGTTCTTCCAATCCGTCATAACATCCACCGGTGCATGGATTATACATGATTTGATGCAAATGATTTTCACCCAAAAACCAATTAAAGGCATATTTCATTTTGACCTTGTATTCATTATCATCAAAAACATCATTAAATCTTTTCAATGCAAGAATGGTATAGGCAACATCGATGGGTTGCTCACCCCCTGAAACTGCTGCCACCACTTCCCTACCCTTATGCAGCCATGTTTGGTTGGAAATCACTTGCATACGGGCTCCATTGAATGTTTTTGATAATAAAAAATCAAATGTTTCTTTAGCTACATTTTTATAAATGACGTTATCAGTAGACTTATAGGCACACAACATGGCTTCCGGAATGATGCTATTGCCATAAGTAAGATACGATTCGTACCATTGCCAGGTAGCATCTGACTCATGCTGATACATTTTAACTAATCTTTCTGCTAAAACTTGAATTAAAACCTTATTATCGGCATTTGACGCAGATAAATTTGAAAAATACAGCCCTTTAATGATAAAGGCCATGGCTCGTGTTGAGTGAATGTTTTTTGCATTCTTTAGCGCTATATCCAATAAAACAGTCGCATCTTGGATAATATCCAGTGGTATAAGATGACCTTTGCCGATCAGAAATCCCAAGGCCCAGATGGCTCTGCCATTGGAATCTTCCAGATTAGTTTCTTCATTTTGTGAAGTAAATATTAGATTCTTATCCAAATAGTTGAGAAAATTACCATCTTCTTGTAAACATCGCTTAATAAAAGCATAATATATCTGAATGAGTTTGAGATCATTTTCGTCAAAAGTAAGTACATAGTGCTGGCATATCGCAACTAAGGCTCTGGCATTATCATCCAAAGTGTAGCCGGTAGAGATATCAGGTAAATTTATTTTCGAGAATTGAATTATTCCAATGTCAGTGGTTAACTTTTTAATATGAGACAGGTTGATTTCTGGTATAGTATATTTTATAAGGAAGTCTTCTTTTGCCAAGTTGCCTATCAGAATAGCATGGGCGATAGCTGAGTTTTCCCAGGCCGAAGAAGCCATCCTGTGCAGGCCATTCATACTCAATTCATTTCGATATTTTTCATTTGAAAGCAAACCAATAACCGCAGAAGAAAGTTGTTTGGGACTACAAAAATCAATGATGATGCCAGCATCATTTTTTAGTACTTCTTTGGCGTGAGGAATTGGAGTAGAAATGATGGGACAACCACAACTGATAGCATAGGAAAAAGTGCCACTGACAGCCTGATTAGGATCTTTAGAAGTAAAAAGATAAATATCCGTGAGCTGTAAATATTCCAACAACTCATTCAAAGGTAAAAAGGCATTGATAAACAATACATGCGCCTGCAAATTCAGATGCACCACTTTGGCTTTCAGGAAATCTCTATAAAATTCCCCTTCTCTTTTGATAGTGGAAGGATGTGTTTTGCCAATAACCAAAAACATAGTGTCCGGGTTGTGATGTATGATATCCGACATAGCATCCAGTGTGGTTTCTATACTTTTGCTTGTACCCAAAAAGCCAAAGGTGGACAGTATATTTTTTCCCTGAAGACCATATTTCGACTTCAATTTATCTCTGTCTCCTCGTTCTACCAAATGCGTTCCGTGCTGGATAACATGTATTTTTGACTTTCTAATTAAATAGTCCCGACACAGAATATTTGATGATGCCTGAGTCATTACTACCAAAGATTCCGCCAGAGATGACAACATATGTACCTGCTTTTTAAGTATGGGGTTGGGTTCGGGAAGAACAGTATGAAATGCAATCAATACTGGCTTTTTTAGTTGTTGCAGCATATAAATCAAGTCCATCCCTTGTTCACCAAACAGGCCAAATTCATGTTGTAATACGACAATATCAATACTACTGTCTCCATTAATATCATGTGCCAGCTGTCTGTAAGATTCTGAGTCATCCGTATTAAGGACAAATCTTATTTTTTGTGAATATTGATGAGCTTCCTGGTCAGAAGATAAAGCACAAATTCTGATATTAAACGATTTGCCAAATCCTTTGTCAATCGAATTAATTAGATCCTGTGTGTATGTGGCGATACCACATTCCCTGGGTGGAAAAGTAGTGATAAATAGCACTTCTGACAGTTGTTTTTTCTGTAATTTAAGATGTCTGAACGTTCGAATTGAACGATTACCAGATGGTTGAAATATCAAATCAGATATCCTATAGTTTAATAGCTTTTGTGTAATCATGTTATATGGAATTTAATTTAAGTTCGTTGATTAATATGTTAATATTGACAGAGGCGCAAGCAATACGTTCGTCTGCTGCACCGTAATAAATATATAGTATCTCTTTGACGACCACTGTACCTGTGGGAAAACAAACGTTATTAACTTCTCCTTTAAGCTCCCATGGATATTCGGGATAAAATAAAGGATAAGGCAAGCGGGCAATTTCTTTTTGTGGTTCTTCCAAATCCAGTAAAGCGGCACAGGCTGAATAAACAAAACCCTTAATAGAATTATGAACGCCATGATATATCACTAACCAACCTGCTTCAGTCTCTATGGGCGGACATCCACCACCGATATAACTTAACTCATGGTCATATTTGGGAGATAAAACTATGTGGTTGCTAAAATTCGATAAGTAGTTGTCCCAAAATTCTTTAGTTAGTTCGTCCAGCTCATTGATGGCGATTAATATTTGGATATCCGGCTTGATGCGATGTAAAAAACACAACTTGCCGTGTACCCTTCGTGGAAAAAAAATAAGATTTTTATCCCATAATAAAACTTCTTCATCCGATGTTTCCAAACTTCGTTCATGCTCATTGTATCTTAGGTATTTAGTATTAATGTTCCCTTTAGATTCGGCCAGATGCATAAATGACTGATAGGTAATCTGAGGCACTATAATTCCTTTTTTATCCCATTGTCGTAAATCTGTTGATGTAGCTACTGCCCCTAATGCATTTGTGCCATTAAATGCAGTGTACGTGAGATAAAACGTATCGTCAATTTTTACTATCCGCGGATCTTCCAATCCTTTGGATTCATATTCAAACTCGGAATAGATCATAGGTGACTGCATTCTGTACACCACTGTGAGGGGTGTATCCAGAACACAATGTCCTATAGTGGAGTGATTTCCAATCCGCACCGCTCTGTAAAATAAATGAATCTGATTTTCATGAAAAATTGCAGCCGGATTTAAAACACCTTCGTTTTCGAAATCTTTGTCCGTCTTTTCCAGGATCACTCCATGTTTTGTAACTCTTAACATTAGATTAGGTTGCTTAATTGTTTTTAGGTAAATAACACAGCAGAAGGTGGCTTACCAAAATAAAATTTCAGAAAAAAGACAAGCGCACATACTATACTATATGCCCACTTGTCTAACATGTCTAAACATTAGACTTTTTTGCCGGACTTACCGCTAGGTTTCGCGTGGAAAGTGTCAACTACACTCATACTATCTGAACTTTTACCTTCATTTTTGTATGATGACCCTTTTTTGGAATTTTCGGTAGTTCTTTCTGCCGGCGACTTTTTTTGGTTCTTTTGACCTTTATCCTTACTCATAAAAAATTATTGAAGTTGTGGATGAAGTTCCACAACGTAAAGATCATTGATCTTGGTAAAAAACTATTACACAATTAGAGTTTTTGGTTACATCTTTACTAACATCCGGTTTTCACTTTACTGATTTAAAACTCTACATTATACATGTCTATTCTTCAACAAGTGTACAGGAGCTTCCATTATACAACGAAGGAATATTACACGTAATAATTTCATATTTAAAATCAACAATATCATCACGGAATGAGATAGCTGTATTTTCATTATCTGAGATGAAAATTACTGTGTCATTAATTTTAGGGTATGTTTCGTACCATTTATCTGGATGGGTACCAAGTACAAAAAAGGTAACCATTATCAAGATCGTACCTGTGATCAGTTTAACGTAGCTGTCATTCATATTAGTTGTATGTTGGTTTAAAAAAAATACATACCCTATAGTCCGTAAAACAAGTTAGCTTCGAAAAAATGCCTGCAATACCTGGTGGTAAACCACCAATGTAAACAGGCATTATAATGGAACAAGTTAGAAATTAATTAAATTCCTAAGGGGATATATTTTAAATTCAAAAAGTTTATTTGGTTTTTGCATTGATGACGTCAGCCATTGTTTCTTCAACTTTTGCTTTGCCATTAGAACCCATATGGGTAATTTCCATTTTCATGTTTTCTAATTTTTTGTTGATTGTATTCAGATAGCTAGTCATAATCTGTTCAAAATTAGATATGAAACTGTCCCCTTTTTCAATAATTCTTCTACGGGTAGATTTTCCTTTATAAGGGGCAAACATTAACCCTAAAGTTGCTCCTGCGGCTAATCCTGCCAACGCCCCCATCAATACTTTTTTAGTATTCATAATTTTAATATTTTTTGGTTATTTTAATATAACAAAGGTCATAGTATCTACCTTGTAATGTGTTACACAATTTATAGTTTTCGTTACAAATTCATTAGGTAAATTATTCAGAGGTAAATGAATTACTATAAATAAGTGGAATATGTAAGTCCTTTAATTTATTGTGTAACTGCATCGGATCAAAAAACATAACCTTTGTTCATTCACTTTTGAATATAAAAAACTAAAATTCATAGATGTTAAAAAGAATTTATTTAGCCAGTGCATTCGCCCTTTTTATAGGGGAAGCCAGCACAGCCCAAACGCTTTCTATCGGACCAATTGCAGGTGCCAATTTTATGACTATCAGTAACACCCTATTACCAAAAAAATTGGTAGGTTTATCCGTCGGTGCATTTGCCAATTATAGCATTAATGAAAATCTCGGCACAAATGTTAAATTGATCTTCTCCCAAATGGGAACCGGTACAGATAATTCCGATTATACTGTCAGACTAAACTACATTCAGGTACCTCTTAGTGTTGTATACTACTTTGGAAATACCGGAAATAAAATAAGGCCTAAATTATTTGCCGGTCCTTATGGAGCTTTTCTATTAAATGCTTCAGATAAAAATGGTAAGAATATAGTTTTACCCAATGGTGATGATGTGTATCTCAAAACTGATTTAGGTGGTATTTTGGGAGCTGGATTTAATTATATTATCAGGCCGCTTACGTGGTTGAATATTGATGCCAGCTATAGCACCAGTTTTTACAGTATAGTAGATGCTACCAACTCAACCAACAGAAACGAAGGATTCCAGATAAATGTTGGTGTGAGTTTCCCCATAGGAAATAAATAGGCTTTTTGAATAACTATATAAAATGGTCATTTATAGGTCAGGAGATAAGATTTTGTTATTATTTGTTTTGGGGCCATCTGGATTTGATAATACAGGTGGCTTTTTACATTTTTGATGATTGTCGTTTAGTTAAGCCAAATTACTAGTTATTTACTATTCCCAAACCCTTTTATTAATAGCGAAGGACATTTTTTTATTTTGCAGCTTTAACTAAACTACATTGTATTTGAACTCGTGCATTATTTTGGTTTTGGCAAAAAAGTTATCTGCTCCCTCCCTTTTTATTTTATTTCCTTTTACCTTAGGGCTTGTGCATCTCAGTTTAATTTTGTAATGTCATTCCTTCAACCTTTGCAAAAGTGATGTTATTGATCCTCGATTGTAAAAAATTTCTCATTTTTTATTCCATTTTATACAGTTACTCCTGTTAGTGTTTTAAACTGAGTTTAATATAGCTTAATATATGTCGATCTTACATGAAGGACCTTCGGGAAAAACATTATCATTCATATCAATGTCATTCCAGATAATATTAATATTTTCTTCCAGGTAAATGTAATTTTCGTAATCTGCTACCTTGGTAATTTTGTTTTCTACTTTCGAAGATACGTCATTTTCAGCATCTTCATGTGCAGTTTTTTTAAGAGGGAAAATGGCAATAAATAATAGTGTAATACTCAAAGCCAATTTAATAATACTGTCGTTCATAATAATAATATTAATAGTTTGTTAAAATAAGGAATATATATTCAAAACCAATAAAAAAGAATTTTTAAAATAAGGTATGGTTAATCTATATTTTATAAACATATTATTTTGGATAAATGTACTTCCACTTCACAACATCAAAGGTATTTCTTTTACCAAATTAAACCATTGCATTATTTTCAAAAGCAATTACATCATTCCCATTTTTAGGATTGATATACATCCTAATTTTGAATTTCGGTAGGTAAGAATGATAATTTTTATTGCGTGTTGTCGGAATTTATATTTTCCTCATTGTATAATCATAGTAAAATTGTATATATTTTATTTTAAAAAAATACAATCAGCCTGTCCGTAAATAAAAATACCCATAAAATAAATTCGACTATTTTGTTTCATTCATTCTACAGGTACCATGTCGGTTAATATGTTAACTTTGGGATAGTAGTTTTGATCAGTTGTTAAAAATGGCTGGGGGTAATTTATTGAAGTCTAATTCATTCGTTATTTTTGCATTTTTGATTCAGTAATTTGAGACTTATCTGCTTTTGTTGAATTAATGTTGATCAATGCGTTTTCTAATATATAGCAAATAGTTTCTGGCAAACTATTAATACTCTTACTAATAGTACCTATGATGCTGTTAAGTTTATTTTGCAAGTGAAATTCAAATTCATGACGTTTCAACATAGTATTCTTACTTATGGATTTGCGTTTTTTTGGTGCAACATTCTCTCTCTCGGGTTTTTCTATTACGGCTCCCGTTGAAGATATGAATAATAAATTTTCTGTCATCATAATTTTAAAATAGCAAAATTATTTATAATTATAATGCAATATTAGCACTTTATAACACTGGATACTTTATATTATTCAGGATTAAATTTGTATATTTATCAGATAGAGATAAGTACCATATATAGATATACTGTTGGCCTAATACATATGGTGTTAATAGTTTTAGATTTCATTAAAATCTAATTCTTTATACATATCTTTAGATACTTACATATTTCAAAAGGCAAAACAAACTAATTCTTAATCTTCGGATTAAAAGAGTAATAATTTATTTTTGGTTTTATCTATATAACGGACTGGCTTTTAATATGAAATGATCATGAGCATAAAGCACACAAAACGTGATGATTATTTTTCATGCGAATTCCATCTGTCAATTAAAAATAAACAGATGATATAAAGGTAATATTTTGAGGCTTATCTCGTTATTGGTCGTGCTGGAAAAGAATTAAACTGGAAATAATAAAAAAACACTACCGAGCCATTTTTTTCTGGTTTATTTTAAAGGTCATTTTGCCAAAAAAAAGGAACCGACTATATTTCTAAGCGCGGTATTCCACAAATATAAAAATTGAGTTTTATAAGGTTAACAATTAACTTATCCTCAATTAAAACTAACAGAAGTCTTTTAATACGTGAAAGATATAATTCACAAAAGCAATTATGTAATGGTTTAATAATTAATCAATTATACCTTTGTGCTGTGAAAATTATTTCACGAATTAAATTACATATAATGATTACGAAAAAATTATTAGCTTTCTGCACCATATTGTCGCTGATATTAATGGGTAGTTGTAAAAAAGACGATTACGTCGAAATCGACGGAGTTTGTCCTGTGGTAATATCAGCTATTCCTGCAAATGGAGCTACTGACGTCCCGTTCGGCCAGTTAATATCGGTTACTTTTAATGAGGAGATGAATTCATCTACCATCAATCAGGCAACTTTTACACTTAAAGCTGGTTTAGCTGTTCAGGGTACCATAACATATCAAGGCACCACCGCCACTTTTACTCCCAATAGTCCTTTGGCTCCCAACACTACATACACCGGTAGAGTAACAACAGGAGTTAAAGATAAAAATGGAAATGCACTGCAAACAGATTACATATGGACATTTAGTACAGGCAACATTCTTTCACCATTAGTGATCCTGACGAATCCTGCAAATCTTGAAAGTAACGTGAATATAAATAAGGTAATCATGGCAACATTTAACATGTCAATGGATGCACTTACGATCAATTCCGCAACATTTAAAATTGGACAGGGAGGAACAAATATTGCTGGCACTATTTCTTACACAGGTGCAACAGCATCCTTCACGCCGACTATTTTGTTAAGTCCCAATACCACATACACTGCAACTATAACTGCAGCTGTTAAAAATCCAGCAGGTACACCCTTGGTAAGCAACTTTGTATGGACGTTTACAACGGGATCAGCTATGGCGCCGATGGTGATTTCAACTGATCCGTCCAATAATGCTGTAGATGTAGGCTTAAATAAAATCATAACTGCAACATTTAGTGAGCCTTTGAATTCATCCAGCATTAATACGTCAAGTTTCACAGTGAGAAAGGGGGCAATTTTACTATCAGGTACAGTAACCTATTCGGGTTCAATTGCATCATTTGCACCAGAACAACCATTTCTTCCGGGGGCTATTTATACAGGAACTATTTCAAAATCGGTTAAAAACACTAGTGGCATCTCTATAACTGAAGACTATATCTGGTCATTTACAACCCAATCAGGATCTGCGCCTATTGTAGTTTCTTCTGATCCTGCGGCAAATGAAGTTAATGTGGCCATCAATAAGACCGTAACTGCCACTTTTAGTGAAGTGATGAATGCCGCCACCATTACCAATTCAACATTTTCTTTAAAACAAGGAGCAAATACAATAGCAGGAACAGTAACCTTTTCCGGTACAACAGCTTCTTTTGACCCTACCACAAATCTTTTGCCTGGTACCCCTTACACTGCGACCATCACAACTGGTGTAAAAAATGGTAGCGGAGTTCCATTGGCAAATAACTATATCTGGACTTTCACAACCGGTACAGCTATGGCACCAACTGTTATGTCGACAGATCCGGCTAATAATGCCACCAATGTCAACACTAATAAAATCGTAACCGCTACTTTCAGTGTACCCATGGATGGAGCTACTCTCAACGGAATTAATTTTACTTTAAAAAATGGGCCAAATCCTATCTTGGGAACGGTTACTTACTCCGGTTCTACTATTTCATTTAATCCTTTATCAAATCTGAGTTCCGGAATTACATATACTGCAACAATTACAACAGGTGTAAAGAATATTGCAGGTACACCACTTGCTAACGATTATGTCTGGACGTTTTCAACGGGGACTTCGATAGCCCCATCGGTGATATCTACCGACCCATCCAGTAATGCCACGGGTGTAAGTCTCAGTAAAACTGTATCTGCTACCTTCAGTACTGCTATGGATCAGACAACACTCAACGGAGGAACGTTTTCTTTAAAAAATGGTGCAACACCTGTATCAGGAATAGTAACCTATTCAGGTACGACGGCAACATTTAATCCTAGCACAAATCTTTCCCCCGGTATTATCTATACTGCTACTATCACTACAGGTGCCAAAAATATGGCAGGTACATCATTGGCAGGTAATTATATTTGGACATTTACAACTGGTGCGGCTGTTCCTCCAACGATAATTTCTACTAACCCCGTTAACAACGAGGCAGGAGTAAGTCCCAACATGACAATTTCCGTTACCTTTAGTGAACTCATGGAGCAGGCAACAATTAATGGAAGTACCTTTATATTGAAAAATGGTGCAAATTTAGTTTCAGGCTCGGTTACATATTCAGGCAAAACAGCATCATTTAATCCTTCTTCAAATCTTTTAGCAGGGTCTACATATACGGTTACCATTACGGCAGGGGTTAAAAATCTTGCCGGAACAGCACTAGCTGAAATCCATATTTGGACATTTTCAACCGGAAATGTCACTGCTCCGACGGTTACATCAACTGATCCCGGCAATAATAATGTAGGGGTCAACCTTAACAAAACCATTACAGCAACTTTCAGTTTGCCTATGGATCAAACTTCCATTAACACAAATAGTTTTACGCTAAAAAAAGGATCCAATTCAATAACCGGAGTAGTAATATATTCAGGTTCTGTGGCATCGTTTAATCCTTCGTCAGATTTGGAGGCAAGCACAACTTATACAGCTACGATTACCAACGGAGCCCTCAGCGCCGGTGGTATACCGATTGCAAATAATTATATTTGGACGTTTAAAACCCAGGGACCAGTTGTAATATCAGCACCAAATGTAAGCCTTGGTAGTGCAGGTCGCTTTGGAATATTAGCTGGCGTAGGAGTCAGTAACAACGCAGGTTTTAGCAAAATAAATAATATGGATGTTGGAATAAGTCCCGGAGCCAGATCTTCAGTTACTGGATTTCCACCCGCTACTATTTCGAACGGAGCAATTTTTGCATCGGATGATGCATCTCCTCCTGGCGTAGCTGCAATGTTAATCATGGCGAAAAAAGACCTGACAGATGCTTACCTGTTTGCAGAAGGAGCGTCAAGTCCAGCACCAGCGACTGTATCGGGTGATTTGGGGGGTAAAACGCTGGCACCCGGTATTTACAAAACTAATTCAACACTGTTGATACAATCTGGAGATTTGACCCTCGATGCACAGGGAAATGCAAATGCAGTATGGATATTTCAGATAGGATCTGGTTTTACCACCGTTGGAGGTGCCGGAGGAAGTATCATTTTGGCTGGCGGCGCCAGTGCGGATAATATATTTTGGCAAGTAGGAAGTTCAGCAACTATCGGTAATTTTACCTCCTTTTACGGAAATGTTCTTGCATTAACTTCTATCACCATGAATTCTGGCGCTACCGCCACCGGAAGAATGCTTTGTATAAATGGTGCAGTAGTAATGACCAGTACAAACATAATTAATAGACCATAAAATAGTAATAAAATGAAATTTAATAATATCCTTATAAATAGATACAAAATTATGATATCTGTTTTCGAACAATCCTTTAAAAGCATTATACTAAGTCTGTTCATATTAACATGTAGTTTTACAGACGTAGATGCTCAGCAGTTTAGATATACCAAACCTACATTTTGGGTAGGCGCAGCAGGTGGAGCCAACCTCAATTATTACCGAGGTTCGACACATCAGTTGAGTACTTCCTTCAAACCTCCTGTTGCTTTTCATAACGGAAATGGGGTGGGATTATACATCGCTCCTCTCTTAGAATATCAAAGTCAAATGTCTGGATGGGGTATGATGTTTCAGGCAGGATATGATAGCCGAAAAAGCACATTTGATCAGGTAATAACTCCATGTAATTGTCCTGCTGATTTATCAACAAATCTTAATTATATTACCGTAGAGCCTAGTCTCCGATTTGCCCCAGGAAATTCTAATTTTTACTTTTACGGGGGGCCGAGGCTAGCTTTTAATCTGGATAAATCATTTACGTATAAGTTGGGTATAAATCCTGCATTTCCTAATCAAGAGCCTACACCTGATGTTTCGGGTGATGTTAGCTCAATCAAAAAAACTCTATTTTCAATGCAGATTGGGGCAGGCTACGACATACCGCTCAATTCACAGGATAATCGGATTCAGACAATATTATCCCCTTTTGTTTCATTTCAGCCTTACTTTGGTCAATCACCCAGATCAGTGGAGACGTGGAATGTTACGACCCTTAGGATTGGTGCCTCTTTAAAATTTGGAGCAGGGAGTGAAATTCCAATTGTGACTGAAAATAAGATGCAACCTGAAGTTATTCTTTTACCTGTTGTGACTGATGTAATATTCACCATTAATTCACCCAAAAATATACCTGCTGAACGCACTGTATCCGAAACTTTTCCATTACGTAATTATGTCTTTTTTGATATGGGCTCAACTCAAATCCCTGACCGTTATGTTTTGATCAGAAAAGATCAGTCAAAAGACTTTATGGAAGATCAACCTCAAGTCTTTATGCCAAAAACTCTTTCCGGCAGATCTGACAGAGAAATGACAGTTTATTACAATTTGTTGAACATACTGGGCGACCGTATGGTCAGGAACCCTTCCACAACCATAACATTGGTTGGTTCTTCTGAAAAAGGACCACAGGATGGTTTAATAATGGCTGAATCAGTAAGGAAATATATTGCCGGTATTTTTAGTATTGATACTTCAAGAATAGCTATCAAAGGTTTAACCAAACCCAAAATTCCATCTGAACAGCCGGGAGGAACTTTGGAACTCGACTTGCTGAGGGAAGGTGATCGAAGAGTATCTATTGAAAGTAATTCGGCCGCATTATTGATGGAATTTAATAATGGTAATACCGGTTTTTTGAAGCCAGTTCAAATTACCGCTGTACAAAATGCTCCTTTGGATAGTTACGTTTCCTTACATGTGGATGATGCAGAAAAAACACTAAGGTCGTGGTCGGCAGAGTTCAAAGATAAAGCAGGCAATCTTCAATATTTCGGACCTTATACCAAAAATGACGCCCTTATCCCTGGTAAATCAATTTTGGGAACTCAACCTGAAGGAGATTTTAAAATTACAATGAAAGGCATCAGAAAAGATAGTTCTTTGATAGAAAAATATGGTACTGCAAATATAGTGCTTTGGACTCCGACTAAAAATGAAGAAGGTTCAAGATTCAGTATCCTTTACGAATTTAATGATTCTAAAGCGATTGAGATTTATGAAAAATATCTTAGTGACATTGTTACACCAAAAATACCTCTTGGAGGAAAGGTTTTTATTCACGGATATACAGACATCATAGGAAGTGAAAAAAATAATTACGAACTGTCACTTGCCAGGGCTCATGATGTTCATAAGATCATAAAAAGCAGTCTTAGTAAAGCTGGAAGAAGTGATGTAACTTTTGAAGTACTTGGATTCGGAGAAGAACCCTCGATGTCTCCATTTAGTAATAAATATCCTGAAGAACGATTTTATAACCGAACGGTCATAATAGATATCATTCCAAATAAATAAATGCTTTATATATATACCCAGGAACTGCAGGCTGTCTGTTTATTTAGTCAGCCTGTTTTTTAAATATAAAAAAACTTGGCAAGGTCGCAATAGAAGTATTTATGACTTTCAGCCTGACATCACCATTACAAAACCATCGAGAGATTGACTGTATAAAAGGGTTTTTATTCCACCATGATCAGGAAAAGGCATAATGTTAGATTATTTGGTCAAAATGGCAAACAAACTTGAAATTATGAGCCATTAATAGGTTAAAATTGATTTTGGTCTTAAAGGAAATGCGGTCACAAACCTGCCATCCTTTCTAAAATCAACAAATTACAAATCGAGGATTTTTTTTTGAATTCGGCGACATGCGGGACTTAAAGTTCTCCACTGAAAACAATTAAAATTAAATTATTAGCACTAGAAGTATTTTTTATGGGCAATATGGAGAAATGGACTCTAAAGCATTTTTTTCAATACCAATCAGAATGAACGTACTTGAAACATTGCCTGATATACAAGTAAGAATGTATGAAATTGTAAATATCTCTAAATAAAAACAACATGAACAACACCAAAAATCTAAGCAATAAGGAAGCCATTGACAAACTGAAAAGTCTGGTTGATGATATAGTGATCTGTCTTTTTTGCACTGATTTAAAAACAGATGATGGCTCCACCTGCAGGCCTATGTCAGCATTAAAAGTTTGCGATCAGGGCAATATTTGGTTTTTTAGTGAAAAGAGTAGTGATAAAAATAAGGCCATTGCAAAAGACAAAAATGTGCAGCTCTTTTTCTCGCATCCTGCAAAAGGCAGCTACTTAATAATAAATGGCCAAGCTGTAATAATTTCAGACAAAATAAAAATTAAAGAACTGTGGACGCCTGTTGCTAAAATTTGGTTTAAGGAAGGCAAAGACGATCCTGGTATTTCTATTATCAAAGTAACACCAACAACCGCCTATTATTGGGATACAGATGGCAACCTGATGATCAATCTGTTGAAAATGGCAGCATCTGTTGTCACAGGAAAAAATTTGGTAACAGGCAATGAAGGTGAATTAAAAGTTTAATCAATTTCAATAACACCCCTATTATGGCATATATTAAAACAAATTCAAAAAGTGGGCTTAACTATGTTAATATATTTTATCAGGAATATGGAGAAGGTAAACCTGTAATATTTATACATGGTTGGCCACTCAATCACGAAATGTGGGAATACCAATTAACCGAACTTCCAAAACACAATTTGCGATGTATTGCATACGACCGCAGAGGTTTTGGCAAGTCAGACAGGCCTTGGGAAAGCTATGATTACGACACGCTTGCCAGTGATTTAAATGAATTAATCATACAATTAAATCTATCGTCTGTCACACTTGTTGGATTTTCGATGGGAGGAGGAGAAGTGGCTAGATATATAGGCAAGTATGGAACTGGAAAAATCGAAAAAGTAGTATTAATCAGTTCTGTAACACCATTCAGACTCAAAACAGCCGATAATCCGGATGGAGCAGAAAAAGATACTTTTGAGGCTACTATTGAAAGAATAAAAGTCGATAGACCAGCATTCCTAGTTGAGTTTGCCAAAAAATTCTATGGAGTAGATAAACAATCTGAAGCAGTAAGCCAAGCATTGCTGGATTGGAATCAGGACTTGTGTCTTATGAGTTCAGCCAAAGCAAGTATGGATTGTGTCCGTTCTTTTTCGGAAACTGATTTCAGAGATGATCTTAAAAAAATAAATGTTCCAGCTTTAGTTTTACATGGCGATGCGGACAGTATAGTTCCTATTCAAGTTTCAGGAGCCAAAACAGCAGCTTTAATCCCTCATGCTACTTATATGGTGTATGAAGGAGCACCACATGGTCTATTTATCACCGAAAAGGAAAAACTCAATAATGACTTAATTAATTTTATTAACCAATAGCATATGGACAGTTTTAATAAATTTAAATATGAGCCCGCTCCGAATAGTCAAAAATAGTTGAACGACTCTAAGGCTTTAAGGTTCATAAAAAAATCATTATCAACTGTTTAAAATAAGTGATTCATTGTGTTTTCGTGCCTTTGATGATAAATTATTCTTTCCTCAATAGAGTCAAATGTAAAGTAATCAATTTTTAAAAAAAAATATAAATACAATTAAAATGGAAACTCACAACAGTATCGATGTGTTAAACACACTCATCACTATCAATAATGATAGAATAGAAGGTTACGAAACGGCCTCAAGCGAAACCAACGAACGTGATTTGAAAAACATGTTTGCCCAATTCATAGAGACAAGTCAAAAATGCAGACAAGAATTAATTTCAGAAGTTAAAAGATTAGGCGGAGAAATAGCAGAAGGTACATTTATATCCGGAAAATTTTTCCGTGCCTGGATGGAAGTAAAAGCAGCTCTTATTAGCAATGACCGCGATGCAATCCTTGTTTCTTGCGACACAGGAGAAGATGTGATGCAGGATACATATCAAAGGGCTCTTAGTGTAAATTTAGAAGATATTACATTGGAGCAAAAAGATACTTTAACTGCCCAAAAAGCACTCCTACTTGCCGATTACAATGTAGTGAAAGCTATGAGATTGCTATAAGCATCTTTATTCCGATTTAAGGATGTATCTTTTACCAGCCAATAAAAAAAATCATGATCAACTGTTTAAAATAAGTCATTCCTTGTGCTTTCGTGCCTTTGATGATAAATTATTCTTTCCTCAATAGAGTCAAATATGAAGTAATCAATTTTTAATAATATATGTCTAGTTTCACTAGGTTGTTGGGGGCACCAGCCCCCCCTTTCTTACGGAGTGAAGGCGTAGCCGAAACGAAGTAAGAAAGGGGGGGCTGGCAAAATT
>JAYTNJ010000054.1:0-8972 GCA_043748345.1 Saprospiraceae bacterium | reverse complement strand
GCCCCAGAATTATAGTTCCAGTAGACCTTCAGGCAGATTCATTATTATACTTTTTGTTTGATGGTCGATATCTTTTATCAAAGCATTGGCTAATGGAATAGCAATTCTTTTATTTTTAAAGTGAATCCAAGCTATCAACTGTTGCGGCATAGATTCAATTGACTCGATTTCTGCTATTTTAGCACCTTCATTAAAAATCATATAACCCATTAAGGTTGTCTTTCCCTGTTGATCTTTAAATTGAGGCGAAATGATCGATGTGGATCTGAGATAAATATCCTTTAAATTAAAATGGGAAGCATTTTCCGGATCATTTATCTCTTCGATTTTCATAAGAATATGATTAGATTCACGTAAGCTTTCAATAAAATAAGGAACAAAAGAACCATTTATCTTTAAAAAAAAATGGTCTGATTGTAAGAAATCATCAAAAAAACTGTCAGTAATATCAATTTTTACTTCACCTTGTGTTCCTGAAGGTTTGAATATAGTACCAATTTTCGTAAATTTTTCTGACATTGGCATCCGATCTAATTGGCATCGATTAGGGTAAGTGTGTGTATAAATCCTTTTTGGGCCTTTTTTACCCATGCCTCTGAAGGTTTGCTACCATCAGAATCCAGAATTGTCATTTCTTTTCTTATTAGACCTAATCCTCTACCATAAAATTCTGTCACCTTTCTGATGTCAATAATGGACGAATCACTGACTAAATTAACTTTTGCGGATTTAATTTTTTGATTTTTAAAAGTAATTTCAACATCTACTTCTTCTATCCTGTGTTTCCAATTCTTATAAGCTTGAAGACTCTCGCCACCCACGTCAATTTTGATATCTGTATCCAGGAAAGCATTTCCGTTCCAGCGAAGACCTTTTCTAATAGGAAAAACTAATTTGATAAACTTTAAATTTTCTTCATTTCTAATAACACTGGAAGCATCTGATGATACTGTCCAGGTATTAATTCTTTGCCAGCTATCAGTAATTTTTCGTTTAATTGATCTGTAAACTTTATATTGTTGATTTCCAGAGGCATCTTTGAAACTTTCACCTATTTCTTCAAGAATAAAGGACTTAACTGTATCCCTTCTCAATCCTCCACCGAGGTAAATAATGCTATCAGATTGATATGTTCGGGTCGCTCCTATCTTAATAGGAAAAAAATCGTAGCCCAAGTCACTGTTATCGATCTCTTCAATTTCATTATTGCAGGAAAACGAAAAGCAAACCCAAAAAAGTATTAAGCCATAATATTTCATGATAGTATTAGACAAGGTATATTCATTTTAATTATCATCCCAAAACGATGTAATCTGTAAAGTATTTGATTTTTTTACTTCAAATTAATTATTTAGTATACTATTGCGAATGATACCACCGCCAATAACGTCATCATCTTCATAAAATACTGCGGATTGTCCTGGGGCAACTCCTCTGACATTAGCATAAAACTCTACCCTTACCTGATCATCAATAGGATGAAGTGACGCCATAACGCCCCGATCATTATACCTTACTTGGGTGGTGGCTTCCATTCCTCCAGTAAGAGACTCATATTTCATCAGGTTGATTTGACCTACATTCATGCCATTTCTTATCAAATCGTCAATATTACCCAAAACAACAGTATTGGTATCCGGTAATATTTCAGTAACGAACATTGGTGTTTTGAATCCACCACCTAAACCTTTTCGTTGTCCAATGGTATAAAAGGGATATCCTTCATGATTTCCCAAAAAAGTACCATCAGCATTGATAAATGTACCTCCTTTTACCTTTTTTTCCAAACCAGGCACACGCCTCTTTAGAAATCCCCGGTAGTCATTATCAGGAACAAAACAAATCTCATAGCTTTCAGGCTTTTTACTCAACTCTTCATAACCAAAATCTTTGGCCATTTGTCTGATTTCAGTTTTACTATAACTTCCTAAAGGAAAAGCACTCCGCGCAAGGCATGATTGGGTTAATCCCCATAAGACATAAGACTGGTCTTTTCTGTCGTCTTTTCCTTTAGAAATAAACCGACGTCCACCAGCTTCCTTTATTATGGCATAATGCCCTGTTGCAATAAATTCGCAATCCATGGCATCTGCTCTTTTCAGAAGTGCACTCCACTTGATGTGTGTATTACATAGTACACAAGGGTTTGGGGTCCTGCCGGCAATGTATTCTTCTACAAAATTATCAATAACATAATCTCCAAATTCCTCTCGGATATCCACAATAAAATGATGAAATCCCATATTTACAGCTACTTGTCTGGCATCATTTATGGAATCAAGGGAACAACAACCTGTTTCTTTTTTTGATCCGCCAGCACTGGCATAATCCCACGTTTTCATGGTAATACCGATTACTTCATATCCTTCCTCATGAAGCATCATAGCAGCTACAGTGCTGTCTATGCCTCCACTCATTGCTACAAGAACTCTTCCTTTTTTACTCATTTACTTTATCAATTCACGATACAAAGATATGATATTTTAAACTTTCGGTTTATCTTGGCTTAACAAATCCTTGTTTTACTTATTCTCTTTGTTTTTTTGTAAGAGTTTTATTCAACATAAAGAAGCAATCCTTTAAGATAATGACCCTCCGGATGGAAAAGATTGACAGGATGGTCAGGTCCCTGACTTAAAGATCTGACGACGCGTATTTTTTTGCCAGCTTCTATTCCCGCAGCCACTATTGTATCATAAAATAACTGAGTGCCTACAACCTGCGAACATGAAAAAGTAAATAATAATCCTCCATTATTTACTTTTTGTAAAGCTAAAGCATTAAGTCGCTTGTAGGCCTGGACGGCATTGTGTCGTTTGTGAAGGCTTTTGGCAAAGGCAGGTGGATCAACTATTACTATGTCATATAGCTTTAATGAAGCTTCACTTAGAAAATGCATTACATTAGCACAAAAGCTATTGTGTTTTTCTTCAAAGCTATTTAGGTTAACATTATCTTCCATCAAGTCAACTGCTTTTTGTGAAATATCGACAGAATCAACAGATTTTGCTCCTCCTGAAAGAGCATAGAGTGAAAATCCCCCTGTGTAGCAAAAACAGTTTAATACATTTTTATCATAAGAAAACTGGCGGACTAATTCCCGGTTTTCGCGTTGGTCAAGAAAAAAACCTGTTTTTTGGCCTGTGATTACATTTACTTTAAATATAATGTTGTTTTCATAAACATTGGTTTCTTCTTTAGATCCTTTAAGGAATCCATCACTGATGTCACTCGCATATTGTTCCGGTAATGTGTCTTTAGCCCGTACGTAAATGCTATCTATTTTTTCTGATAATGAGGCAGTGACAGCTTTACTGATGTTTTGTATAGATTTATGAATCCCAATAGAATGACATTGTATAACTACTATATCATTGTACACATCAACGATAAGTCCTGGTAAGCCATCACCTTCTCCATGGATAAGACGATAACAGTTGGTATTTTTATGAGGTAAAAATATTGACTTTCTGTATTTGTAAGCATTGAGCATAACACCATTCCAGAAATCCTGATCAATATTTACTGGCTGAAAGGTAATGATTCGCACAGAAATAGAACCACCATTCTGAAAATGACCTGTACCTAGATATTTACCGTCAGATGCCAACACATTCACTAATGTTCCATCAGCGATATTTTTATCCATTTTTTGAATTGCGCCAGAAAATACCCACGGATGGCACCTCATTAATGAGATTTCCTTGCCTTTTTTTAGAATAATCTGATTGTAATTCATCAATTATTTATTTTATTGCAAATGTAATATTTCGGAATTTGGATAACGATTTCTTAGTATATTTAAAACATATTATTTTTTTTGAATATTTTTTTGTTTTATATGTACAATATATTAAAACAATTTATATATTTGCCCCATCTATATGTTCTGATTGTTTGAATTATAGATGTCCCGCTAAAAACAGTATAGCATTTTGAATGCGATCAAAGGTATTTCGGTCATACTTTTGAAAAGTATTAATTAAATTTTATTATCAGTTTTTTCAGCAATTTCGGTCATGCGGAAGGCACTGATTTATTATTTTTCAAACTAAGGTCAAAAAATGAAAAACAGTATGAAACATTCATGCCAAGTGATGGCATCGAGCTATTATTTAATGATTGTAATAGCAATGTATTCCATTATTCTTCCTGGAAATAGCTTTGGGCAGTGTACTGCACCTAGTGGGTCCATAAATGGGAAAATTTTTATTGATCTGAATAATAATGGAATTCTTGATCCAGATGAAGCGGGCAAGGCAGGGGTTTTAATTCAGGCTTACAATGCAAGCGGTCAGATTGTTGGTACCAAACAATCCGCTGTAGACGGCTCCTATTCCTTAACCGGGCTAAATAATGGGGATAAAATCCGTGTACATTTTGGTATTTCAGATGGATATACATCATCCAAAATCGGAACAGATAATGCATCAGCTATACAGTTTGTGCAGGTTCCTGCTTGTAATGTAAAATTTGGGGTAGTATCTCCCACCGCTTTATGTAATGAAAAAACTGAAATACTCACTACATGTTTTGTCCAAGGTACAACAAGTGTAAGAACTTCTGAGCCAACTATTGTGGCTGTTGAATATGGATTTAACAGTAATAGCCCTGCAAGAAAATTTGCAACTCATGGGGAAACAGGTTCGATCTGGGGTTTAGCATGGAAAAGTTCTTCTAAAGAAATTTTCAGCTCTTCATTTGTGAAGCAATATTCAGGTCTTAAAGATGGCCATGATGCAATTTTCAAAACATCATTTAACGGCACAATGTACACAACACAATTGTTCGCCAAATTAGCTAATCTTGGACAAACTGTCGGGACATTAGCCACATCAGATTTGACCGATTGTACCTACGGATCTCAAGTAGGTAAAATTGGTCTCGGGGCAATAGTAATATCACCTGATGAAAAATATCTGTACGTTGTTAATTTGCATAATAATACATTAGTAAGAATTCAAACGGAAAGTCCAACTGCAGCTAATACTGTATCCTATAATATACCTGGAGCAGGAATTCACGCTTTTGCTCTTAAGTATTACCATGATAAAATTTATATTGGCACGACTATACCAGGTGATGTGGCAACAGTTCTCATCTTTGATCCTGAGGGAGGAACATTTACCAATTCCGGTTTAAAAATAGATGCCGGAGCTGATTGGTCTGCAACCCCGGCAGTAGGTTCTGCTCCTGCGCATTGGCTGACGGATATTGATTTTACTGATAAAGGAGATATGTTACTATCATTATCTGACAGAATAGGCCATATTTATTGCAATGTAATCACTAATAGGCTTGATGAGCAGAAAGGTGATTTATTGATCGCATGGAAGGATGGTGATAGTTGGGAACTTGAAACCAGGCCAACGTCGGATTCTGAATTTTTTAGTGATGATTTTTGGGTTCCAAATCCAGGCTATCACTCAGAAATTACGTTGGGTGGAATTTTTTCTATGCCTGGCATGAGTTCTGTTGTTGCTACAGTTTTTGACCCTGAAATCAATTCCTACTCAGGTGGCCTCCATAGGTATAATACCACAAATGGTAAAAAAGAAGGATCCAAAGAACTCTATACTCGAGAAACGGTGGCTCTATTTGGGAAGGCCACAGGATTTGGGGAAGTGATTGGGATTTGTGGATTGCCAGAAATTGAGATTGGAAATCTTGTGTGGATTGATATAAATAAAAATGGCATTCAAGACTCCGATGAATCAGGAATGGCTGGGGTTATGCTAAATATTTTTGATGAAAACTGTACAAATATTGGAAATACCACCACAGATTCTAAAGGAAGGTATGTTTTTAATAATGCTAATGTTGCATCAGGATTGCTTGCTGATAAAAAATATTACATTGGAATTGACTCAAAACATTTTGATAACGAAACAGTAAGTTATAAATTTAATGGGACAAACTTTAGTTTAACAAAATTCGTATCTGACGCATCTTCTATTAATAGTGATGTTACTTTCGCTTCCATGCCGTGCACTTCATCACTCTTAGAGGTCAGAGTACATAATATTCAGCATACTTTTGACATAGGATTGATCCCTTCCGGAGATTGTAGCTTAAAAATAACAAAAAGAGTAATAAACGATAAATCCGTCAGACTTAAAGACACTATTAGCTTTAGAATAGAAGTGCTGAATAGAGGGGGTAATGTAATTTCGTCTTTGGAAATAGGTGATAAGTTACCTGCAGGGTATCTTTTTATTCCAATTGCAAATCCCGGATGGACAAACAATATTGGAAATCTTGTTACCACTAAAAACAAGAGACTTGTACCTGGCGCAAGAGATACTTCCATTTTAAAGCTCATTTTTGATCAGAATGGCCTAACTAATGACTATACCAATGAAGCGGTTATTCTTTCGGCAAAAGACGGTGATGGTAATCGAATACCTGATATAAAGTCCTGTTTTAATGAACCTGAAGATGGTAAAGACGCTGATTTTCCTAACGTTTGCGATTTGGCACTAATACATAAGGTGAGTGTCGAAAGGATTTACACTCCTGATTCAGAGGTGAGTTACACTACCACTGTGTGTAATCAGGGTACAGCTGATGCTGAAAGATTTGATATTGTAAATTATCGGAATGAAGAACTGGATTTTGATCCTGCTGACAACCCGGGTTGGACCATTTCTGCCGATTTGAAATATCTCACTTTTAAAGAAAATACAGTACTCACACCGAATGCGTGTCGTGACTATCTGTTAAAATTTACTATCTTGGAAGATGCTCAGCCTTCTCAGATCGTCAATTATGCTGAAATCTCCGGAATGTCATGCACAGGAGCGGCTGTAGATTTTGATTTTGACTCCGCCCCGGATAAAAATAAAATAAATGATGTTGGCGGCCAGCCTAATACAGCTACGGATAATATGAAAGATGATCATGGCATCATAGATGAAGATGACCATGATCCGGCAACTTTAAATCTTGAGGTCATAGATCTGTCAATTAATAAACATGCATTGGTCAGAAGAGTAGTAGTTGGAACTATTATAAACTATAATCTGGATGTCAAAAATGAAGGACAGGTTCCTGTGTCGAGAGTAAAATTGGTGGATTATTTACCTTTTGCACTGACTGTCGTTGACTCATCATGGACAATAGTGGGTCCTAATGCAGAAAAAATTGTATTTATTCCAGGTAATTTACAGCCTGGTCAAACATATAGAGCCACGATAAAATGTCGGGTAAATAATTTGGCAGTTCACCCGATTATCATCCGCAATGCAGTCGAAATTGCTGAAATGTATGATCAATATAATAGAAATATTTCAGGATTTGATGTGGATTCTACCCCTGATAATATCCGGGACAATGACCTTAAAGATAATCAGAAAGATCCGGTTGAAGATGATATTAGTTTTTATGATATTTCATTGATATGTCCACCTGAGATAATTGCTTGTGGTACCAGATGTGTCGCTGCTACTCAGGTTAATAACGGAATGTTTGAAACCATTATAAAATTTGCTGGAGTAAGAGATGATCAATGGAGGGTCGAAGAGTCAGAAGGATTGTATGACACTACTAGTACACCTGGAGCTCCAGTAGCTTTTCCTAGTGTGTATATTTTAGATACTACATATCATACTGCAGACTATGATTATTATATATTGAAGGCACTACATTTTGATGAAAAGGGGTATTCAGTAAGGGTAATCAATAAATTTGGAGAAACAGAAACATTTGATCTCAATTCTAGTTATTGCCAGTTTTCAAAAGTCAAACTTAATGGTCCTGCTTCTGTTTGTTTGGGAAGTAGTAGATCTGTTTATAAAGCAACTTTCGAAAGTAGCACCCCAGTTACTTATACTTGGGTAGTTCAAGATGCCACTAATACACCTTTAGACGATACACTCAGACATATAACTACTGTTCTGGATACGATGTGGATGACAACTGGCATGAGGACAATAAAAGTTTTTTCAAATGCTGAGTGTTCTGCACCTGCTCAGTTGCAGGTAAGTGTTGGGAATACTCCTACGGGGTCGATGATATGCCTTGGTGACTTTAATGTTTCGCTGGATAGTGATTGCTCCATAGTGGTCACTCCAACTATGATCGCAGCCGGTAATTTGACTATTCATGCTGCTTATGCTGTCATGCTCACAGATGCTCACGGCAAAGTGATACCTAATGCTACGATTACCGCTGAGCATGCGGGTACAAAAGTAATGGCCAAGCTTATAGAATCTTGTAGTGGAAACTCTTGTTGGTCTACTATAACTGTTGAAGATAAAACACCGCCGACTTCTATTTGCAGAGATATTTCTTTACCTTGTTTTACTCTTAATCAATATCAAGGGCCTTTTGAAAGAGATAACTGTGGTGATCCAATACAAAATATTTTGGTAAGTGAAAAAGTCACAGCTGTTTGCCAGGACACTGTGATCAAATATTTGGACAGAGTGTATCAGGCGACAGATAAATTTGGAAATAAATCAGCATTTTGTTCTATGAGAATAAAAGTTCTAAGACCTGATTTAAGTGAAACAGCGGCTTTACTTACTTTCCCTGCTAATAGGATGATGGGAACTGCGCTTTTATGCGATGAGTTCAAAGTAGATAAGGATGGACGTCCTGATCCTTCGGTAACCGGAGTACCTAAATATGCATCGTGGGATCTTTATCCTTCGATATATGATTTATGCCATCTTACTACTTGGTATACTGATAGAGAGATAAGAATCGGATGTATATTAAAGATAATCAGAACCTGGCACGTGTATGAGCAATGTGGAAGTTTGTCTCAATATAGAACAAAAGACCAAACCATTGAGATAACTGATAATAAGGCACCATACATAAAACCTATAGCCAATGATAGTATTTCTACTTCAGGCCATTTATGTGAAGGAGAATATCTTTTGCGTATGCCGGACGTCATTGATACATGCAGTAGTATAGTGACAATTGAGGTAACCTATCCGGGCGGATTTATAGCTAATATGACA
>JAYTNJ010000053.1:0-12650 GCA_043748345.1 Saprospiraceae bacterium | reverse complement strand
TTTTGCCAGCCCCCCCTTTCTTACTTCGTTTCGGCTACGCCTTCACTCCGTAAGAAAGGGGGGGCTGGTGCCCCCAACAACCTAGTGAAACTAGACAGTAATTAAATATCTTCTTAACATTTACATAACCAACGAATTAAATAATAGTATTAAATAATAAATGATTAGATATTTAACACCTATGCAATTGATGGCAATCTCAAAAACTTTAATTTATATTACTTTTTTTTGATTATAAGGTATATAATATTGCCACTTCCAAGGTGTATAAATATCTCTGATTGTAACTTCAAGAAGTTCTTTAAATATACTTTCCCCGTTGTCACTATTGGCCAGTATCATCACTCCTTTTCCGGCTTTGGGGAAAAGGATACAGTAATGCTGATATCCATCCCCGTGGCCTTCTTTAAAAATCGCATTTCCATTAGGTGACTGGAGTACGCCCCAACCGAGCCCATACCCAATTCTAATATCATCGTACAAAGAAGTGTCCTTCATAGATGATTCTCCGAATTGGGTCAAAGATCTGATCCTGATTTGGGTTTTCATTAACTCATCCCAGGATGACCTATTGAGTATCTTCTTTTGCATAACTGCTTCAAAAAAAAGGGTCAGGTCTTTGGCCGATGTTTCCAGAGTACTGGCCGATCTGGGTTCATTGTCGGTATCTTTTTCATATGTTTCACCTTTGGTATTATGCCCGTAAGCAAAATCAGAAGAAAAATCACTTTGCCATTTGTAACTGGTTTTTTTCATCCCAAGCGGCTTAAATAGTTTTTCCTTAGCGAGCGATTCAAGACTTCTTCCCAACAATTTTTCAATCACTACCTGCAGATACACCAAGCCTTCGCCCGAATAGCTATAATGATGGCCAGGTTCAAACAGAGTACGCATTTTGTGATCCGGCTCATACCATCGCCAGTTAGGAAATCCGCATGTATGTGCAAGACACATCCGTGCTGTGATTTTATGGTAAAAAGTATCCGTTTTTAAATCTGAATAATCATCGTGCCATTTAGTTAGCTGAGGATATTCATAAATTTTTTTGGGTAAATAAGATTCAAGTGGCTTGTCCAGATCGATAACTTTTTCTTCTACCAGTTTCATCACCAACACACCAAATACAGCCTTGCTTAAAGACGCACCATACATATTACTTGTATCATTCAATACCAACTTTTTATTGAAGTCTTTATAGCCAAAAGCTTTTTGATATGTCACCTTATTATTCTCAAAAATCGAGACTGCCAGTCCATGTACGTTGGCATCTTTGGTAAGTTGGAGAATTTTTGCAGTAAGTTTATCCTTTGATATAGAGGTACCGTCGAGCCTTTTTATCAAATTGCTGCGCTGAGCTTCTAAAGAAAAAGAATTAATTATCATCATAAAACATAATCCGGATAGTGTCAATGCGGCTGGGCCTTTATTGCTTCCTAAAAATTTAATTGACAATGGATAGAAACACTCCCGCCCCTTAAGTATCAGGAAAACATTGACCATCATGGTGATAAGGGCGTATGGTATCACCAAAATGAAAAACAAAAATCCATATCCTTCAATTGTCACTAAGGATATAAAAGCAGCTATAAACATGCAAGTGACCGTGAGTTGAAAGTTGATGATAGCCCTTCCGTTTGTATCATACACCGGGTTATCTTCGCGTTTATGCACCCACAGAAATATGGAAGCCAGAATATTAAACAATGGTATGATGAGGCCGATAACAGGTAGGCCATGCATAATCAATAACCATTTCAACTGAATGGTCTCTTCTTTAGGATTATGGAGGACAATCAGATTATCAACTTTTATCTCCAATCCTGTAGCCAGCATTTGTATTGTTTCGGGATGAGGGTTTACTTCATCCTTTTCGATACGCTGGATGGTGCGTATGGTGACACCTGTTTTATCAGAAAGTTTTTCCTGCGAATACCCCTTCATTTTTCGCTGATACATCAAATTTTTGCCTACACTCTGAGATTCCATTTTATGGTTTTATTGTGCTGCAAAGATATCCCTAATTACCATACTTTAGGACGACATATAGGTGTCATATATCTGTCAATTGTACTCGTATGAGCTTAAAATACTATATCGGAGCAGTTTCGACTCCTGAATTAAACATGTATTACAATCTTACTTCAGAAGGAAATCGAATCGGTAATATTTTTTTACTAAATAATCAGGTGATCAATTATTTCACATATCGGACATTCGATTTTTCTGAACCGCATGATGATTAAATTACTCTTAAGAAAAACTAATATTTGATTGTCCTTGTTTATAAAAATAATTCTTGCACGGGAACTTATATTTTGGTTATATTTATGCCACATTACATACTGAATTTCAACAGTCGACCTTATAATTCTCTATTTAATAATAAAATTTCATCGTAATGACAAACAAAATATTATTTTCACTGGCATTATTCTGTATTAATGTAAGCCTAAGCGCACAGCAACTCGAAGAGATATGGGCAACAGGGGCCATCTTTGATACCCCGGAGAGTGTATTAGTAGACCGGCAGAACAATTGTCTTTATGTCTCAAATATAGGAGGCAAAGAGCCCTGGATTAAAGACGGTAATGGTTTTATTTCAAAATTGGGCATGGATGGTAAAATCCTGGCAAAAGAATGGGCAAAGGGACTGAATGGCCCGAAGGGTATGACGATAATTAAAGATAAGCTTTATGTAGCGGATATTGATCAGGTGGCTGTGATAGATGTAAAGACAGGAAAAGTATTAAAAGTACACACATGTGAAGGAAGTACTGCACTGAATGACATAACGGATGGTAAAGGCAAAAAGTTACTGATTACAGATAGCAGAGGACGGGCACTTTATGAGCTCGATGGTAAAAAATTCACAAAACTGATAGATTCTACTAAACTTGATCGCCCAAATGGAATATTGACATCCAACAAGGAGACTTACATTCTGGATAAGGACGGAGTTAATAAGATAGTCAATGGTAATTTACAGATGATCATAAATGGAATGCCCGGTGGTGCAGACGGCATCGAACCACTGAGTAAAGACGAATATATCGTCAGTTGCTGGTCGGGGACTGTCTATTATGTAAATACCTTGACAAAAACTAAACTTCTACTTCTTGACACTACCGCAAAAAAGATCAATGCCGCAGATATAGGTCTTAACAAGTCTACTAAAACGGTATATGTACCCACATTTTTTGACAATAGAGTAGTGGCTTATAAATTTAGCCAGTAGGCTTATTTACTTAGCATTTCGTCCGCTCCTGTCCAGTTTTCCGGTGGTCCATTTTGCAGGTAATTTTCTGACTTTTTTATAAATTTTCTGGCGGTATAATCCTCAGGGTCCTTAAGGAGAATATCCTGATAAAGTAGTTTTGCTTTTTGAAATTGCTGCCCCTGGTATAATTTTAAGGCTTCGTTAAATTGAGCGACTGTGCTGATTCTGATATTTTGAGTCTCATCATCATAACCATTCAGGCATTCGAATATGGTCAAAAGGTTATTTTTACCTTTCAATAATACTTTACCCAGGTTTCTGAAATGAAATTTTTCGATATTAGGAATATACTTAAGCGTTTCGTCACTTAATAATATGGCAGTTTGGTAATATTTCGTCAAGCTTTCTATCCTGGATGATGTATTGACTGTATCAGAAATCGTGGCTGCATCCAGGCGGTGTTCATCCCCCGTGATGCCCATGATGAGCGGGCCGGTGTGCATACCTATACCAGCTTTTAAAGGAGGAAGTCCCAAAAATTCTCTCTCAATATTAAGGTTAAATATGGCTTTTTGCATTCCTATGGCGGCATTAAGTGCATCATCAGGATTTCTTGGAAATATCGCCATAATCGAATCGCCCAGATATTGATTGATAAATCCATGGTTTGCCCTGATCACAGGCCCCAGCCTTTCATTAAAAGCAGACACAAATCTGAAATTTTCTTCGGGTGTCATTTTTTCAGATATCGTAGTAAAGTCCCGTATATCGGTAAATAATACTGTTACTATCTTTTTTACCTGATCACCCAATCTTACATCCGAAATCGTGGCTTTACCCAGTGAGAGTATAAATTCATTGGGCACAAATTTTTTAGTGACCTCATGTATCTTTAAGATGGCTTCTTCCCGTTCTCTCACCTCACGGATATTCTTTTCATACAACATGGCACTTTCTATGGCAGATGATGATTGCAATGCCAATGTGACTAATAATTTTAGATGGGCAGCAGAAAATTTTTCAGTATCCTGTGAAACCAGAATAATTGCGCCTAGAGTATGATGTTTTACTTTCATTGCTGCATAGATCACAGATTTGACATCTTGATGTATGATGTTTTTTTCTTTCAGCCTGTGTAAATCTCCCATTATTTCCGATTGGCCGCTGAACCCTATTTTCAAAAGTACTGCACTTTGACTGCTTATCTGTTCAAGATTTAGAAAGGATTCGCCGGATGCAGCCGGTATCAAAAGTTTCTGACTTTCCCCATCCCATAGCACCACCACACCACTATCTGCTGAAATAGAATGCATGGCTTGTTCCAATGTAAGTTGCGCAATGATATCAGGATCAATAGTTTCGGAAAGCTTTTCTGAAAAGTTATAAATGACATTCAGTTCCTGGTACAGATTGAGTACTTCCGTACCCAACTTTTTTTTCTCAGCTTCTTTTTTCAGGGTTAAGGACAATAAATCGGCAACAAGGGATATATCATTGTTATCCCCATGCACATAACCGACTAAATCCTCGTCAAGGCTCACAGAAAAAGTATGCTGCACTTTGTACTCAGGTGTGCCAAAAAGGTACCCGTGCTGAACATCTTCAACAGCTATTAACGATTTTGTAATTTCTGACCAGGCATTGAGCCATGTAGTTATTTCGCTTCTTTTACCGAGTATTGATTTTAAAGTTAATTGGGGCATATCAGTTTTATGGGTGAAATTTTTTAAGAGCTAACAATTTAAATTATATAAATACACTCGGATATCAGACTATACCTAAAACCTGCCTGGCTCTTTCCAGCAAAACTTCAGGGTCGAAAGGTTTTGTCATATACAGGTCTGCCCCTACATCCAGTCCTTTTTGTCGGTCCGTTTCCTGGCCTTTGGCTGTGAGAAGTACAATAAATATATTTTCCAAACCCAGATCTTTTTTTACTCGTCGGCATACTTCCATACCATTCATTTTGGGCATCATTACATCCAGAAACACAAGCTGTGGGTTTTCTTCCTGTATGATCTCCAAAGCAATTTCACCGTTTTCGGCAGTCAGAAATTCAACTCCTTCATCTTCCAGCTCTTCAAGGGTTTGCTCTATAAGCATCCGGATATGTGCCTCGTCATCTACTATCAGTATTTTTTGGTCCATTCTTTTTTTATGATTTTTGGTCAATTAATTTTATAAAATACATTTTATTGATATACTACAAATAAAACTTTTTCCAGTCCTTTTTCAAATTTTAATGTTTGTATTATATTCTGATTTCGGGTCAACCCGGTATTGATCATGATGATATCAGGGCGGTTGTTTTTTGCTTTTTCAACCAGCTCTATTTCATTGGATGATGTCACTTCGTAACCTTTTGAAATAAGGACTTCTCTCAATATGTCTACAGCACCTGCGTCTTCATCCACAATCATCACTTTTATTCTTGATTTTCCTTGTTCCAGCAGGCTGCCTATCTCATTAAAAAGAATACCTGTATCTATAGGTTTGGTCAGATATCGGTCCACTCCTATTCTGAATCCTCTGGCTTTGTCCTGTACTACAGATAATACGATGATAGGAATGTCCATAGTGTCCGGATCGTTTTTCAAAACAGCTGCCACATCAAAGCCATTCATTTCTGGCATCATAATGTCAAGTATAATCAGATCAGGGCGATTGGATTTTACCATTTCCAGTGCTTCCTTTCCGTCTTTTGCTTCTCTTATATTATACCCAGCATCACCGAGCTCCTGATGCAGTAATGAGCGAATAGAGTCGTCATCATCTACAATTAATATGTTAGCAGCTTGACCAATTATACTTAACTGCGAATTGGAAACCTGTTCTTTTAATTGTTTTATCAGATCATTCAAATACAATGGCCTTGCTAAAGTCTTTTCTATATTGAGAGGCAATGCAAATAAAAAATTACTGCCTTTTCCAAGTTCACTTTCAAGCCAGATTCTTCCACCATGATGTTCTACTATTTCTTTGCAGATAGGTAGCCCAAGACCTGTTCCTTTAGGTTTATCGGTGAGGGTGTCTCCTCCTACTTGTTTGAATTGTTCGAATACGGCTCCAAAATCTTCCCGGGCAATTCCTATACCAGTGTCACTGATGTTTACAACGAGTTCTTCTTTCTCTAGATAAACACTGCAGGTGACAGAACCACGATCAGTAAATTTGACAGAATTGGATATGAGATTGATGATTACCTGGATGAGTTTATCTCTATCTCCTGTGATTTCAGGCAGATTATTATCAATTTTTTTAATCAGTTTCAAAGCTTTTTGATCAAATAGCGAAGTCGTGGCAGCTATGGCCCTTTCTACTACCTCAGCCATAGAAACACTTTCCTGATTCCACTCCATCTTTCCAGCCTCAATTTTTGCAAGGTCAAGCACATCATTGATCAGATGGGTGAGTCTTTCGCCTTCTGAGATCACTACCCGAAGGTTTTCTGTTATCTGATGAATAGCTTTCTCCGTTTTAGGGTCTGTTATATCTACCGCTGGAAATATTTTTTCATCCAGCCTTTTTCGTATAATCTTGGCAAAACCCAGGACAGATGTCAATGGCGTTCTCAGTTCATGGCTGACTGTTGAAAGGAAAGCACTTTTTGCTTCATTTGCTCTTTCAGCTGCCTTACTGGCTTCTTCTGCTTCCAGCTTGGCCACTTTTACATCTTCAAAAAGGGTAGCGTTGTTGAGAGCTACTCCCACAGATGAAGCTATGGTAGTCAAAAGTCGCAGATCATTTTCATTAAAACGATTTTCCTTCTCAGTACTTTGTACACTAAGAACCCCAATATTTTCATCACCAACCGGTATGGGTACCCCGAGATAGGATGCTGATTCAACGCCAATGAGCTGAACTCCCATCTGCTTTCGCTGTTCTGCCAGGTCTTTATTAATAAGAATTGGCTCGCCGGTCAATATGATTTTTGAGGTCAGACCTTCGCCTAATTTCATCGGGGCCATGTCATCTCCCCATTGATAAGGAAAACTTATAATTTTTGTTTTTTGATTTAATAAAGCGAGATATACAATATTTGCTTTAAATAAATTTTTAAGCTGGTCACCAACCATGTTGATCAGGTCATCCGGGTCCAACTGAGAGGCCAGGGCTTTGCTAATACTATTTACGGTGCTCAATTCTGTCGCTCTTTGTTTTGATTCGGCCAGCAACAGTGTGGCTTCATCAAAGAGACGGGCATTTTCCAGGGCCACACTCATACTGTTTGTGAGGGTAGTCAATAACCGCATATCTGCGTCTGTAAATGCATTTTCACGGTCAATATTTTGCAGGCTTACAGACCCTTTTACAATCTCACCTACCACCATGGGAACAAACATCGCAGATTTTGGTGGCTTGCCCATACTCACACCAGAGCCACCAAATTTTTTTGATGTCTCGACATAGTTTTCATTAATTAATAAGGGTTGTTTTGATTCTATCAGTTTTTTGTTTGCCCACATAAACGGACGTGGATCACTATAATGTCGTTCTCCTTTTTCTATTACAAACCGCCAGATTTCATTACCGGCTGCATGGTCAAATGTTCTTATCAACACAGTTTGTGTATCAAATAAATCACAGATCCGGTTGCCTACCAAGTCATAAATGGCCTGCATATCCAGTTCACGAACAAGGCCTTCCTGCACACTATTGATAACGGCTAATTCACCGGTACGCTGTTCAGTTTCGTTCAGCAGACGTTTGGTCTCATCAAAGAGTCTGGCATTTTCCAGGGCTACACTCATACTGCTGGCAAGCGTCTGAAGGAGAGAAACATCAGAATCGGTATAAGCAAATTCCTTTTCATAATTTTCAAGTCTGATCGTTCCGTTGACCAATCCTCCGGATATAAGCGGAACCCCAAGCCAGGATTTCGCTGTATTTTCTTCTGATTCGGATGCTGCAAAAACGGCACCCAGCTCTTTATATTTTTGAATTGCATTCGAATTGATCAGCAAATGCTGACCCGTCTCTATGATATGTGAAGTAAGACCTTTGCCAAGTTCATAACCAAAATATTCTATACGTTCACCTTTAAACATGTAGTATGGATGCGTGATAAAATTATTCTGGCGGTCATAAAATGACAGAGAAATACCTTGCGTGTCAAACACATCACGTATTTTATCCCCAACCAGTTCATAGATCGACTGTATATCAAGTTTGGAAGCCAACCCTTCCTGCACGCTGTTTATAATGGCCAGTTCTGCTGTACGTTGTTCCGTTTCTTTCAGCAGCCGATTTGTTTCATCAAATAACCTGGCGTTTTCGAGTGCCACACTCATACTGTTGGTGATAGTGGTAAGCAACCTTACATCGGATTCATTGAATGCATTTTCAATATCTACATTTTGTAAGCTTACAGATCCCTTGACGACATCGCCTACGATCATAGGTACAAATACAGCCGATTTAGGAGGTTCACCTGCCGTGACTCCGCTACCACCATATTTTTTGGATGTCTCTAAGTAATTTTCTTTGATGTCCAATGGTTTTTTAGTCAGAATAAGTTGCTTACTATTCCAATTGAACGGACGTGGATCTATGATATGATGCACTCCTTTTTCTTTGGCATATTGCCAGAGTTCCAGGCCCGTTTCATAATCAAATGTGCGGATAACCAAAGTTTGTGAATCAGGAAATAATTCACACAACCTGTCACCTACCAAATCATAAATGCCATTCATATCGAGTTCCTTAGCAAGCCCTTCCTGTACACTATTGATCACTGCCAGTTCGGCTGTCCGTTGTTCGGTTTCATTGAGAAGTCGATTGGTCTCGTCAAAGAGTCGGGCATTTTCCAAGGCTACACTCATACTGTTGGTGAGGGTGGTCAGTAAACTTATATCAGATTCACTAAATGCATTTTCAATATCTACATTTTGTAAGCTTACAGATCCCTTGACGACTTCTCCTACGATCATAGGTACAAAGACAGCCGATTTAGGAGGTTCACCTGCCGTGACTCCGCTGCCACCATATTTTTTGGATGTCTCTAAGTAATTTTCTTTGATGTCCAATGGCTTTTTAGTCAGAATAAGTTGCTTACTGTTCCAATTGAATGGACGTGGATCTACGTGCTGATGCACTCCTTTTTCTTTGGCATATTGCCAGTGTTCCAGGCCCGTTTCATGATCAAATGTTCTGATTACTACCGTCTGAATATTGAACAAATTGCATAGCCTTTCCCCCACAAGATCATAAATGGCATGCATATCCATCTCCCGAACCAGGCCTTCCTGGACACTATTGATGACGGCCAGTTCTCCTGTACGTTGTTCTGTTTCCTTAAGAAGTCGGTTTGTTTCATCAAAGAGTCTTGCATTTTCCAGAGCAACACTCATGCTGCTTGCTAATGTTTCCAACAATCGTATATCGGATTCTGAAAATGCATTTTCAATATCAATATTCTGGAGGCTTACATAACCTCTTATAATATTACCAGAGAGAAGCGGTACAAACAATGAGGTCTTAGTCATTTGCGTACCGGCAATGGCTTTTGCTCCAAATTCAATGTGCTGTTCTTCTGATGATACGTAAATGGTATGTTTCTTATCAATTAATTTTTGCCTAACCTTATTGATAGGCCTGGGTTCGGCCTTAATTTTCTCATTATTTTCAAAAAAGTAATTGAAATGTTCGGTTTTATTATCAAGATCAAAAGTGGCAATAAGTACAACTTGTGCAGTAAAGAGTTTTTGAACCCGGTCACCAACCAAGTCATAAATCCCCTGCATATCCAGTTCCTTAGCCAACCCATCCTGAACACTGTTTATTACTGCAAGCTCTGCAGTACGTTGTTCAGTTTCCTTGAGCAGGCGGTTGGTCTCATCAAAGAGTCTCGCATTTTCCAAAGCCACACTCATACTGTTGGTGATGGTGGTTAATAACCTTAGGTCTGCTTCAGTATAAGCATTTTCCTTATCAACATTCTGCAAGCTCACAGTTCCTTTTACAATACCTCCTACTATCATGGGAACGAAAATACCTGACTTGGTCTCCTTACCTACAAATACACCGGTTCCTCCAAATTTTTTTGACGTCTCAAGATAATTTTCATTGATTTGCAGAGGCTTTTGACTTTTTATGATTAGCTTGCTGTGCCAAACAAAGGGTTTAGGTTCAATATATTGCCTTTCACCTTTTTCAATGGAATAACGCCATTTTTCCAAGCCTGTGTAATGATCAAAAGTCCTTATAACCAAGTTGGGTGCATTAAATACTTTAATGATACGATCACCAACCAGGTCATAAATAGCCTGCATATCCAATTCCCTTGCCAAGCCATCCTGCACACTGTTTATCACGGCCAACTCTGCCGTACGCTGTTCAGTTTCTTTCAGTAGACGATTGGTCTCATCAAAAAGTCTGGCATTTTCTAAAGCGACACTCATGCTGTTGGTAATCGTAGTTAGTAACCGCAGATCAGCTTCAGTATATGCATATTCTTTGTCAATATTCTGCAGACTTACAGACCCCTTGACAAGACCGCCAACAATCATGGGTACAAAAACGGCAGATTTTGGTGCCTGACCAACACTTGACCCTGTGCCTCCATATTTTTTTGACGTTTCTAGATAGTTTTCATTTATAAGAATTGGGGTTTTTGATTGGATCATCTGCTTGTTGGCCCAGATAAATGGCCTTGGTTCACTAAATTGCCTGTCACCCTTTTCGATCGCATAACGCCAGTTTTCTTTACCTGCATTATGATCAAATGTACGGATGACAAGGTTTGTTGTGTTGAACAATTCATATAACCGGTTACCGACAAGATCATAAATGCCCTGCATATCGAGTTCCTTAGCCAGACCTTCCTGTACACTATTGATCACCGCCAGTTCAGCTGTCCGTTGTTCAGTTTCTTTTAGCAGGCGGTTGGTTTCATCAAAAAGTCTGGCATTTTCCAGGGCAACACTCATACTATTGGTGATGGTGGTAAGCAGCCTTACATCAGATTCGCTAAAAGCGTGTTCCTTATCTACATTCTGCAGACTCACCGACCCTTTTACTATATCACCTGCAAGCATAGGAACAAAAACAGCTGATTTTGGCGGTTTACCTGAAGTAACACCGGTTCCACCAAATCTTTTGGATGTTTCTAAATAATTTTCATTGATATGGATGGGCTTATGATCTGAAATAAGGTGCTTACTTGCCCAGATAAAAGGCCGGGAATCAACATTCAATTTGCTTCCTTTTTCAATAAAATAATGAAAATATTCCATTCCGGTTTCGTGGTTAAACGTGCGGATCACCAGTGTCTGGGTGTCTGGAAATAATTCACATAACCTGTCACCTACCAAATCATAAATGCCATGCATATCGAGTTCCTTAGCAAGACCTTCCTGTACGCTATTGATCACCGCAAGTTCAGCTGTCCGCTGTTCTGTTTCTTTAAGCAATCGATTGGTCTCATCAAAGAGTCTGGCATTTTCCAGGGCAACACTCATGCTATTTGACAATGTGCTGAGAAGGCTGACATCAGAAAATGAAAAAGCATTTTCAGTATCTATATTTTGGAGACTTACATATCCGGTTACTTTATCGGCGACCTTTAATGGCATAAATAAAATAGATTTCGGCATTTCTGTTCCAGGTACAGGTACCACTTTCCCACCAAATTTAGCTATAGCTTTTGGAACATCTTCATTGATCAGAATGTGTTGGCCTGTTTGTATAAAGTGCTTTCTTACCTTATCAAAATGCCGGGGACTTGGCCGTAAAGTTTCATCCTTTTCAAAATGGTAGTTAAAATTTTCCAGTCCTCTCTCATGATCAAATGTAGCAATCATCACAACTTGTGCATTGAAGAGTTTTTGAATGCGATCACCCACAAGATTGTAAATGCCCTGGATATCCAGTTCCTTGGCCAGCCCTTCCTGCACACCATTGATCACAGCCAGCTCCGCCGTACGCTGTTCAGTTTCTTTCAACAGCCGGTTGGTTTCATCAAAGAGTCTGGCATTTTCCAGGGCAACACTCATGCTGTTGGATAAAGTTTCCAGCAATCGTATATCGGATTCAGAAAATGCATTTTCTATATCTATATTCTGAAGGCTGACATATCCTCTGATGACATTTCCGGTGAGCATAGGTACAAACAAAAAAGACTTGGGCATTTGGGTATCTCCTATGGCTGTTATTCCATATTCCTCCCTTGCCCTTTCTTTTGTATCTATATAAATGGTGTGTTTCTTATCAATTAATAATTGTCTCAGCTTATTGATAGGTCTGGGTTCGGCTTTTACTTTTTCATTATTTTCAAAAAAGTAATTGAAGTATTCGGTCTTATTATCAAGATCAAAAGTTGCAATAATTACTGATTGTGCATTAAAGAGTTTCTGCACCCGGTCACCTATAAGATTATAAATACCCTGCATATCCAGTTCACGGGCCAAACCTTCCTGTACACTATTGATTACAG
>JAYTNJ010000052.1:0-5834 GCA_043748345.1 Saprospiraceae bacterium | reverse complement strand
ATATTTTTCCTATTTTAATTTTTTTGAATGAGCTTCGTTATAATAGTAGTGCAGTTTTTACTTTTGTGCAATTTGTTTTACACACATGGTTCATTATTCAAATGACAAAAAAAATTATTTATCTTTGTATAGAATTACATCATGGTTTCCAATCATATTCCCGTTATGTTTGAAATTATTGATTTTTAGCCGGTTATCTTTTTAACTAAAATGGGATTTCAAAACTAAATTGTTTATTGAGCCAAAAAATAGCAGTGAATCAAGAATATTTAAAATTCCCAAATTTCAATTTGATAATTATTGGTTTCATTTTTTTAATATATATAGCCTATTTGCAAATTCCAATTATGGAGATCGACGCCGCGCAATATGCAATGATCTCGTTGGAAATGTCACAAAATAATAGTTACCTTCAAATTTATGAAGAAGGGAAAGATTATTTGGATAAACCACCATTACTCTTTTGGTTGGCCAGCATTGGAATAAAAATATTCGGTCCAAATAGTATAGCGTATAAAATTTTTCCATTCATAATTATATGTTTTGGATATTTTGCTACTTTTCGATTCGTAGCGCTACATTATACTAAAAATGTTGCCTTTTGGTCTATTATCATCCTGGCAACGTGTCAGGGATATTTCTTAATGGTCAATGATGTAAGAACGGATGGAATACTTTTCGGTTCGATTATGTTAAGCATTTGGCAACTTAGCAGCTATTTCAAAGGTAGAAATTGGAAATATTTTTTAGGTGCCGCCTTTTTTGCAAGTATGGCTATGATGGCAAAAGGGCCTATTGGTTTATTGTCTATACTGCTTCCGATTGGATTGGATTTGATCATCAGAAAACAATGGAAAGATGTTTTTCATATTCGATGGTTGTTATTTTTAGGTATTGTATTGGTTTTTTTAAGCCCAATGCTTTGGGGCTTATATAACCAATTTGACCTGCATCCTGAAAAAACTGCCTATGGCATTAAGAGTCCGTCAGGGATCATTTTTTACTTTTGGACCCAAAGTTTTGGACGTATTACCGGCGGAAGCGACTGGAATAATGAAACTTCATATTTATATTTTTTCCATACCATACTTTGGGATTTTTTTCCCTGGATAGTTGTTTTGTTGCCCGCATTATTTTTTATGGTCAAAAATAAAGCAAAATTGGTAGAATGGATATCAGTGACTGGCTTTTTAATGCTTTTTTCTCTTCTATCGTTCTCAAAATATAAGTTACCACACTACATTTATATTACTTTTCCTTTTGCCTCCATAATATGCGCCAGTTACTTTACAGATATCTCCTTAAAAAGTCAAAAACTATACTCTTTGATTTCAATCGGCTTATTAAGCATTGTAGGAATTTTGTTTTTAGCCTATTTTACCCTATTTTTTCCTTTTCAGATAAAAAATATTTGGCCTGTTTCCTTGATTTTACTAGTTATTGTTCTGTTTTTTAAAGTTGAAGAAAATCGACATTTAGTAAGGTTTGCATTTGTTTCAATATCTTTAAACATACTGTTATCTATGTGTTTTTATCCAGTTTTATTGCAGTATCAAAGTGGCAATCAAGCTGCAACCTGGATTTCAAAGCATTATGATAAGAACGAATTAATTTATCAATATAAACATCCAAGTAATTCCTTTTCGTATTATTATGGCAAAGCTGCTATTGAAGTCGATAGTAGCCAGTTAGCCGACATTCCAACCAGTAAATTACTTTTAACTGATGAAAAAATATTCAACCCTGATTGGAACTTGGTCAAAATATTTGAAACATATCCTGTCACAAGACTAAATGTGAAATTTTTACTTAATACATCCAGACTTTCCGAATTACATAAATCTTATCTCTATCAAAAAAAATGAACGCGCTAATTTCCTGCTGTGATAATCATTTTAAAAATTTAAAAATATAGTAAGCAAATAAATTCTGCAGTTATATAATATCTGCCAAATATAGTATAAATTAGATTTTAAGTATTTAAAACAAAATTACATAGAATAAAAAATCACTTAATTATCAAAGAATGACCTGATATATCGGCTACAATTATTTCGGAACTAAATTACAAGAACAATATCATAATTATTAAGATATAAAAAACATTTAACTTCGCACTTCGTTTCACAACCAACCAATTTTAAAAAAATGTCTTCAAACAGCCTTACCAATTTTGCTAAACGACATATAGGAATTTCTACCTCAGAAAGAGAATCCATGCTCAAAACCATAGGTGTATCTTCCCTTGACCAGCTTATGGATCAAACAGTACCTGCCGGTATTAGAATGGGAAAAAAGCTTAATCTGCCTGAAGCGCTTACAGAACATGAATTTCTGGCACTCGTACATAGCATAGGTTCAAAAAATAAAGTTTTCAAATCATACATAGGTCAGGGATATTATAATACATTAACGCCCACTGTCATACTCAGAAATATTTTTGAAAATCCGGGTTGGTACACACAATATACTCCTTATCAGGCTGAAATAGCGCAGGGAAGACTGGAAGCATTACTTAATTTTCAGACAATGGTTTGTGACCTTACAGGGCTTCCGATAGCCAATGCATCCCTATTGGATGAAGGAACAGCTGCCGCTGAGGCCATGGCTATGTGTGAAGGTATTCACAACAAAAAACGAAAAAATAACCCCGCCACCAAATTTTTTGTAGATCAAAATGTATACAAACAGACACTGGATGTTATTATAACTCGTGCAAAACCACTATATATCGAAGTGATTACAGGTGACTGGGAAACTTTTGATTTTTCAGACGATTATTTTGGAGTCATGTTACAATATCCTGACGGTGAAGGAAATGTACATGATTACAGGAAATTTTCTACTCAATGTAATAGTAAAGAAATACAGGTAATCGTTGGTGCTGACATTATGAGTCTTGCATTGCTTAGTCCTCCCGGTGAGTGGGGTGCCGATGTGGTGGTAGGTAATACCCAAAGGTTTGGCGTTCCAAAAGGATATGGAGGACCCCATGCAGCCTTTTTTGCCACCAAAGAAGACAACAAAAGGGTGATTCCCGGAAGAATAATAGGTTTGTCAGTAGATGTAAATGGTGACCGTGCGCTCAGGATGGCACTTCAAACACGGGAACAGCATATCAGGAGAGAAAAAGCAACATCTAATATATGTACTGCTCAGGCCCTACTTTCTATTATGGCAGGCATGTATGCCGTGTACCATGGACCTGAAGGTATCAAAGAGATTGCTGGAGACATCCACAAGTATACGCAGATATTGGTACAAAATCTGAAAACAAATCATCAGAATGTCACTAATGAAAATTATTTTGACACCATAACTATTCAGACTGATAGTGGTACATCACAAAAAATAAAAGCTGCCAGCGAAGCTTCAGGCATTAATTTTCATTATCCGGCACCGGATAAAATTTCTATATCTTTGGATGAGTCTGTCAATATGGACGATGTGAAACAAATCGTTGATATTTTTGAACAGGTAACAGGACACACATCTCGATTCAATAGTTCTCATGAAAGCCACGGCCTGGGCAATATGCTCAGAAGCGGGGAGATTCTGACACATCCTGTATTCTCTTCTTACCATACAGAGAGTAAAATGATGAGATATATCAAGAACCTGGAAAACAAAGATCTTTCATTGGTTCACTCAATGATTTCTTTAGGATCCTGTACAATGAAACTAAATGCTGCCAGCGAAATGATTCCTGTTTCGTGGCCTGAATTTTCCTCCATACATCCTTTTGCACCTACGGATCAGACTTTAGGATATAGACAGATATTTGAAGAGTTGGAAGGTTATCTCGCTGAAATAACCGGATTTGAAGCATGCTCTCTGCAACCTAATTCGGGAGCACAGGGGGAATATGCGGGTCTGCTCACCATCAGAGCGTATCATGAAGACAGAAAAGAAAACTTTCGGAATGTGGCATTAATTCCATCATCAGCCCATGGTACCAATCCGGCATCTGCCGTGATGTGTGGCATGGAAGTGATTGTAGTCGGCTGTGACGAAAAAGGTAATGTCGACATGGACGATCTGAAAATAAAGGCTGACCAGTACAAAGACACGCTCTCATGCCTCATGATTACTTATCCTAGCACTCATGGAGTATTTGAAGCTTCAATAAAAGATATCTGTCAACTTATACATGATCACGGAGGTTTGGTGTATATGGATGGAGCCAATATGAATGCTCAGGTAGGATTAACCAGTCCCGGTATTATCGGAGCAGATGTATGCCACCTCAATTTGCATAAAACTTTTGCTATTCCCCATGGTGGTGGTGGCCCAGGTATGGGCCCTATATGTGTCAACAGCAAACTGGCACCTTTTCTACCGGGTCATCCTATGGCAAAAACCGGTGGAAGTAAAGCAATACATGCCGTATCCTCTGCTCCTTGGGGTAGTGCCAGCATCTTACTTATTTCTTACGGATATATCCGTATGCTCGGAGTAGAAGGTGTGACCGATGCCACCAAATATGCCATTCTTAATGCCAATTATATTAAAGCCAGACTGGAAGGCGCTTATCAAATACTATATTCCGGTGAGCAAGGGCGGGCGGCGCATGAAATGATTGTTGATCTCAGGCTATTTAAGGCCATAGGTATTAGTGCGGAGGATGTAGCCAAAAGGCTCATGGATTATGGATTTCATGCCCCTACATTATCATTTCCAGTAGCGGGTACCATCATGATCGAACCTACTGAAAGTGAAGATAAGGGGGAACTGGATAGATTTTGTGACGCCTTGCTGGAAATCAGAAAGGAGATAGATGAGGTAGCTGCAGGTGACATGGATCAACATTCCAATGTATTGACCAATGCCCCACATACTGCGAGAATGGTAACCGGTGATAATTGGACTTTCAGTTATACCCGCGAGAAAGCTGCTTACCCTCTTCCATATTTGAAGCATGGCAATAAATTCTGGCCAAGTGTAGCCAGAGTAGATAGCGCATACGGTGACAGAAATCTGATATGTATATGTCCTCCCATAGAGAGTTATATGGATCAGAATTAAAAAAGATTAAAGGTAAAATTAAGTATCAGGTCTTACTCATCAAAAAACTGTAAAAAATAACCTAGTTCTTTTTTTGCTAAATAAAAAATAAACTTACCTTTGCGTCGCTTTTGAAGAAAAGCATGTATAGGAGATTTGGTAGCTCAGCTGGTAGAGCAATACACTTTTAATGTATGGGCCCTGGGTTCGAATCCCAGCCAGATCACAAATCATAACGCCAAACAAGGTCAAATCGAATCAGATTTCTTGTTTGGCGTTTGTTTTTCAAGGAGTTATGAAAAAAGATCATGCCAAAATCCACTAAATGGCATACAAAACATAGGCTACCATATAGCTACCAAAGTCAAAAAACACCATTATTAGTCACCAATTAGACACCAGACACCGTAAAAAAACTATGGTGTCCAATGTTTAAACTTTCTTATAGATACTGATTTTACAAATATTGATCTGCTTGGAGCAACACTTTTTATTTCTTAACCGTTTTAAAAAACATGTTAACCCATGAGAAAGTTAGAATTTTTAAAGATTAGCTATATCCTAAGGAAGGATAGAATCCAAGACAAACTGGTTCCGGTTTATTTGAAATTATTACTTGAAGGAAGGAAAGCTTATGTAAGTACTGGCGAAAAAGTCAAAATCACAGAATGGGATGAAAAAGCAGGAAAATTCATTGGCACAAGTTCATTAGTAAATTCCAAAAATGAAATGCTGGATAGGATGCGACTGGAAGTTATCAATATTTACAATGAACTGAAATCAACTGAAAAGGACATCACTGTTGATGTAATAAGGCACCAATTAGCAAA
>JAYTNJ010000051.1:0-24486 GCA_043748345.1 Saprospiraceae bacterium | reverse complement strand
AAATCTGATTTCTACTTCGCTGATAATCAAACGTTTCCCTTTAGGGATTGGGTAAAAAACGGTTGATTATCATTTGATTTGTATTTTCGGAGTAGACTCGTAGTTGAAATTTTATTTTTTAACTTTTATAAACATAATATCATGAACGACGCACATTTGCATTTAGTTTTTAATCATTTTCCGATCATCGTACCTATCGTTGGTCTGTTGATTTTAATTATTGGTTTTTTTATAGATTCTGATGTAGTTAAAAGGACTGCTTTGGGCGTATTTATTTTAGGAGCCTTACTTACTTTTCCAACTATGTACACCGGCGAAGGTGCTGAAGAAATAGCTGAAAAATTACCGGACGTTACAAAACAATTGATCCACGAGCATGAGGAGAAGGCAGAGACTTTGGCCATAATCAACTATTCATTAGGTTTGATTTCGCTATTGGGCTATTGGGCATATTGGAAACAAAAGTCTTTTGCCAATTACATCTCCATCGCTGTCTTAATTATTGCATTGTCGGGGCTATATTTCGGTAAAATGACAGGTACATCTGGAGGAGAAATAAGACATACGGAGATCAGAGCAGCATTTGATGGAAGTCAAGGTGTAGCACCTGAAGGCAATGATGTTGGAGGGGATGATGACTGATGAAAATTTGCAAAAGGCGAAAAAAAATATTGTTTATTCTTTAGACTTTTTGTGTTTTAGTTTATTTGTGGAGTAGTTATGGCCTTTATTTATAAAAATAAAAACACTTTAAAGCCATAGCCAACTTATTTGCCATAAGTCAACTAGAAATTTGCGGGGCTTTATACAACAGAAGCGACGGATTGACTGCAGGAATCGAGACTTTTCATGTTCAGTTTTAGGGGTTTTAGTTAGAATCAAATACGATATCTGTTTTTTTGCAAATTAGGCTTAAAATTATTTTTAAAAGAAAATAATAAAAAAAATCATTCAACAAATCAAATAAATTTTTCACTTCATCGAATGAATATATTGCTATCTTTAATGTCGAAAATTATAATTTATTATGCGAGAAAATTTTTCCGGCCTTGATGATCATGAGGTTCTTTTTCAACGAGCTACATTTGGCAGAAATATTATCAATAGAGAAAGTAAGAATCACTTTTGGACTATAGTATTAGAGATTATTGTCGAACCATTGTTTCTGATACTTCTCTGCACTTCAGTAATTTATTTTGTTCTTGGTGAGTATAGTGAGGGATTTATCATGATGCTTGCGATTTTATTTGTATCAGGGATATCATTGTTCCAGGAGAGCAGGAGTAGAAATGCAGTTGAATCTCTACGGAAACTTGCCAATCCTAAGGTCAGGGTAATCCGAAATAATGTTGAAATTATTATTGACACGGAAGATTTGGTAGTAGGAGATGTATTTATCATTCAAGATGGAAATATTATTCCAGCAGATGGGGTTATCATTGAATCCAATGATTTTTCTGTAAATGAAAGTATGCTGACGGGAGAATCTCTTCCTATGTATAAAAGCACCACTGAACCTTCAAATATCATATTCAAAGGCACAATGGTAGAGTCTGGTTCAAGTAAAGCCGAAGTTACATTTGTCGGCATAAATACTTCTTTGGGCAAGATAGGAAAAAGCCTTGAAAATATTATAAATGAAAAAACCCCACTTCAGAAGCAAATTGGCAGATTTACAAGATCTATGGTTATATATGGCATATTTGCTTTTTTTCTTGTTTGGGGTATGAACTACTTCATGGAGGGAAACTTTATAAATAGCCTTTTAAGAGGATTAACACTGGCTATGTCTGTATTACCTGAAGAAATTCCAGTAGCGTTCAGTACTTTTATGGCACTAGGAGCCTTTCATTTATATCGTAAAGGGGTTATTGCCAGAAGTCCTTACACTGTGGAAGTGCTTGGTGCAGCTACTGTAATATGCACCGATAAAACCGGTACCTTGACTGAAAATAAAATGGAGCTGGCGGCCATTTATGATTATAAAAATGAAACACTTTATGATTATACTAAAGAAATTCCAAAGTTTAATGATGTTTTGACTTTTGCCATGTGGGCATCAGAGTCTAAACCTTTTGATAATATGGAAAAAGCCATTCACAAAATGTATGGCATGGTAACAAAATATGATCAAAGACCTGATTTTAAAATGTATAAAGAGTACCCACTTAGCGGTAAGCCACCAATAATGACCCATGTTTGGAAAAATACAGAAGGAAACTTTATAATTGCGGTAAAAGGAAGTATAGAAAAGATCGTTAGTCAGTGTCAAATTTCTGATTCTGAAAAGATAAAAATACAAGATCAATCTATTTTCCTTGCAAAAATGGGTTATAGGGTTTTATGTGTTGCCTACTCTACACACGATATTAATATTCTGCCGGAATCTCAAAATGATTTTGAATTCCGATTATTGGGCTTGGTTGCCTTTTATGATCCGCCTAAAAAAAATATTAAAAATGTCATCAATAAATTCTATAAAGCAGGGGTTGAAGTAAAAATGATCACAGGTGATCTTTCTGAAACTGCGGAGGCTATAGGAAAACAAATAGGTATAAAGAAGACCAATAACTTCATGACTGGCAACGAAGTAATGCAAATGCCAATGAATCAATTGATGGTTAAGGTTGTAAATATTAATATTTTTGCAAGAATGTTTCCCGAAGCCAAACTAAAACTTATCGAAGCTTTGAAGGCAAACGGAGAGATAGTGGCTATGACAGGAGATGGAGTGAATGATTCTCCTGCTCTTAAATCTGCGCACATTGGCATAGCAATGGGCAGAGGCGGAAGTGAAGCAGCAAAAAGTGCAGCTTCAATAATATTGATGGATGATAACTTAAAATGGATGGTAGATGCCATAGCTTTGGGGAGAAGGATATATGAAAATCTCAAAAAAGCCATCCGTTATATTATTTCTATACATATTCCTGTTATACTCATAGTAGCATTGCCTTTATTTTTTTATTGGAAATATACCAATATTTTTTCCCCAATCCATGTTATTTTCCTTGAACTTATTATGGGGCCTACTTGCTCTATTATTTTTGAAAATGAGCCTATTGAAAAAAATTCAATGATTAAACCTCCCAGAAAAATGAACTATGATTTTTTTTCAGCAAAAGAATTAGGCATTAGTATCATCCAGGGCCTTGTAATTACTGCATTTTGCCTCGGAATCGGATATTATTTTATTCAAACAGGCAAGAGTGAAGACATGGTAAGAACGATAATTTATTGCACCCTTATTTTAAGTAATATATTTTTAACTTTGGTAAACCGTTCTTTTTATTACTCTGTTTTCACTACACTAAAGTATAAAAATCGATTGATACCTTTTGTAATTTTTGTTTCACTCACCGTATTGGGTCTATCTCTATATTTTCAACCATTACGTACCGTGTTCGGGTTTGAGTCTTTATCCGTAACTCAGTTGGCTGCAAGCCTAATAGCGGCGTTTGTCGGTGTCTCTTGGATTGAGGGCTATAAATATTTTGAAAGACTGAAGAAAACGTAATTTTATAAAAGAAAGAGGTTATAGTATCAAGTACTATTTCATATCAGGTTAAAACTTTAAAAGTCACCATCTTTAATAAAAATGAAAAAGGGCTTAAACCACATAGTTAAAGCCCTTTTTTGCTGCTAATTTAATTATTTGAATATAGCTTACTTAAAAATCGATTTATTGGTAAGTTTATTCAAAAAATTATCCTTAATCACTATTCTTCTTCATTAACTGCTGGTGGGGGAGTTAGAGGAGCAGATTTTACTTTAACTATCGGAGCTATAGTTTCTTTAACTTCGGTAAGTGAAGGAACAATACTTATCCAAGTTCTATCATCTTTACCTTTCTTAAAAGCAACTACACCATCAATCTTGGCATGAACTGAAAAGTCCTTTCCCAAGTAAGTGTTTTCACCTGCATGAAATTTTGTACCTCTTTGTCTTACTAAGATGTTACCTGCAGTGGCGTTTTGACCACCAAAGAGTTTTACCCCAAGTCTTTTACTTTTACTATCCCGTCCGTTGTCCGAACTACCGACACCTTTTTTATGAGCCATTTTATTTCTTTTTTTAGATTAAATAATGACTGCTAACCCATAGGTTACGCAGAAATAGAATCAATTTTAATTTTAGTAAAACTTTGTCTGTGTCCGTTTTTCTTTTGGTAACCTTTACGTCTCTTTTTCTTGAAAATGACAACTTTGTCACCTTTTTGGTTTCCTATGACGGTGGCGTTTACTTTGGCATTGCTCAATACCGGCGTGCCTACTTGTACAGAACCACTATTATCTATCATCAAGACTTGATCGAAAGACACAGATGATCCTGCAGTGGCTTCTAACTGGTGGACAAAAAGTTCTTGACCTTCTGACACTTTAAATTGTTGACCAGCTATAATTACGATTGCAATCATTGTGAAATAATTTATTGTTTTAAAAATGAGCACAAAAGTAAGGATAATTCTCAAATGTGCAAATGTTTTCTATCACCTTTTTTAATTACTTCAAAGAAATATCAATATTTTTATGGCAAATTAAAGGGATTATGCCATGTCTACAATAATTACCAAGCCAAAAACTCTGATTTCGGAAGAAATTATTGATGAATTAGAGTTATTTGCGGCAGAACAAGGCCAAGTCATCGTACATGGTCTGATCAAGTCAAATACCGAACCTTTTCTGATAAGAATTTGGCCATCAACATATCTTTTTGATCAAAATTCTAATCATATCAGCGAATTAGTCCATTTTGAAAAAATTAGTGGTTTCCCGTTGTGGACAGAAGTACCTGTTAATAAAGATTTCAGCTTCACACTTATTTTCAGCGGTTTAATAAAATCTTGTAATATATTTGATCTTCAGGAAGTTATACCTCAGTCCAATGGGTTTTTTGTTCCATCAATAGTCCGAAATAAAGTTGATATTTATTATCTGGATTTTAGTAGATAGTTAAATGTTAAAAACATCTGTTTTGTTACATCAAATAAATGATAATAAAGTGGTTAAGTTTCGTAAAATGTCACGTTATTTTTATAGCATACCTAGATATGCGTGATTCAAGATAAGATGATGTTTTTAATTTTTTTTATTACATTTGGAAATTGTCATATAAAATTATGAGAATTTATATATTTTTCTAATTCTCCAAACCATGATTTTTTTGATATATTTTTCTATTTTTTTATTCCAATTTCAATATAAATTTATACCTTTGCGGCGCTATTTACAAATCTTGATGTTTTGTATCATTGGTAATCATTAAAACAATAAATATGGCAATTTATTTAACTGAAGAAAAAAAGAATGAAATTTTTGCAGAATATGGAGGTAGTGCATCAAATACAGGATCTGTTGAAGGTCAAGTAGCATTATTTACATACAGAATTAAGTCTCTATCGGAGCACTTAAAATCAAACAAAAGGGACAATTCATGTAAAAGGAGCATGTTGTCTTTAGTAGGTAAAAGAAAAAGATTGTTAAAATATCTGATGGAAAGAGATATACAAGGCTACAGAACCTTGATTGAAAAGTTAGGAATCAGAAAATAATGACAAGGGGTGGGTTTAATTATCCGCCCCTTTTTATTTAAATAAATTATTCTTTCGTTATCTTTTACAATTGTGAATAATTAGTTTTCTAATATCTTTTACAAATTTAATTTTTATATTATATTTGCATCCATATTGCCAGTATGATAGTTTTCCCGCCTCCAAACTGCATACTAAAAATAGGAAAATAAAGATGAATACCACAATTGGTGTTTATAGATCTATTTTTAAGTTTAAATAGTTTAAATATTATTCAGATTATATTCAATATTTTAAATCAAAGTGAAATTTTATGGGAAATATCATTCCTACCAGTACTTCTTTCAGACTTCCTGATGGTAAAGAAGTAACAATAGAAACAGGAAAATTGGCTACGCAAGCTCATGGGTCCGTAGTAATAAAAGTTGAAAATACAATGCTTTTGGCTACTGTTGTGGCTAGTTCTGAAGCCAAGCCTGATCAGTCATTCTTTCCATTATCTGTGGATTATCAAGAGAGATTTGCATCAGTAGGTAAAATTCCGGGCAACTTTTTTAGGCGTGAGACTAGGCTTTCAGATTATGAGATTTTGATCTCCAGGTTGGTTGACAGAGCAGTACGACCATTATTTCCAGATACCTTTCTGAATGAAACTCAAATAATAATCAATTTGATTTCCGGAGATGCTAAAAATATGCCTGATTGTTATGCGGCATTAGCGGCGTCTGCTGCACTTTCAGTATCAGATATACCATTTTATGGTCCAATTTCTGAGGTGAGAGTTGCGAAAATTGACGGTAAGTATGTAGTAAACCCCGAGAGAGAGCAATTAGCAAAAGCAGATTTGGATCTCATAGTTGCTGCCACAATGAAAGATGTTATGATGGTCGAAGGTGAGTCAAATGAATGTCAGGAATTCGAGATAATCGAAGCTATAAAAATAGCACACGAGTCTATTAAACTTCAATGTCAAGCGCAGCTTGAGTTAGCAAAGTTAGTGGGAGATAAAGCTTTGATAAAAAGAGAAGTGATAGTTCACGAAGTCGATGAAGAGCTAAAATTACTCATTTCATCCATCGCGAAGGAAAAAATCTTCGAGGTTTCTTCTTCTGCATTGGATAAAACAGCAAGAAAAAATGGATATAAAGCCATATCAAAATCTGTTCTTGAAACTATAACAGAGCAAAAGGGCGCGGAGTACACAAGTGAAAATACTATCAAAATTGGTGAGTATTACGATAAACTCAAAAAAAATACTATAAGGCAGATGGTGTTGGACACAAACATAAGACTTGACGGCCGTAAGTTAGATGAGATTAGACCTATTTGGTCACAGGTTGATTATCTGCCTTCAGCGCATGGCAGTGCTATATTCAATAGAGGGGAGACCCAATCACTGACTTCACTTACACTGGGTACAAAATTAGATCAGATGCTGATAGACAATGCTCTTGACCATTATCATGAAAAATTTATTTTGCATTATAATTTCCCGGGATTGTCGGTGGGTGAGGTAAAACCTAATCGCGGACCAGGTAGAAGAGAAGTGGGTCATGCCAATTTAGCAGGCCGATCATTAAAAAAAGTAATGCCTGCTGGACTGCCTTACACTGTCAGGATTGTGTCAGATATCCTTGAGTCTAATGGTAGCTCATCAATGGCAACAGTTTGCGCAGGATCCTTAGCGTTGATGGACGGCGGAATTAAGATAAGAGCTGCTGTTTCAGGGATCGCGATGGGAATGATAGCAGAGGGTGGAAGAGCCGCTATTTTATCAGATATACTCGGTGACGAAGATGCTATAGGAGATATGGACTTCAAAGTTACAGGCACTAATAAAGGAATCACTGGTTGCCAGATGGATATCAAGGTTGACGGGTTGTCTTATGAGACATTAGAAAAAGCGCTCATGCAAGCCAGGGAAGGAAGATTGCATATATTAGGTGAGATGAATAAAGTGATATCTGAGCCGAATTCTGATCTTAAACCCCACGCGCCACGTATGGTCGAAGTGGTTATTGATAAGTCCTTCATTGGGGCCGTGATAGGACCAGGAGGGAAAATTATTCAAGAAATCCAGGCGAGAACAGGTACAATTATCAATATAGAAGAGGTAGGAGATAAAGGAATTGTGACAATAGCCAGTACTAATGCAGAAGGCCTTAATAGTGCCAAAGAAGCCATTGCAAAAATAGCATTTACCCCTTCAGTTGGAGATGTTTATGAAGCAGAAGTTGAGTCATTAATGCCTTATGGAGCCTTTGTGAAATTCTTTGGACAAAGCGGTTTGCTTCACGTTTCAGAGGTAGATCATAAAAGAATTGAAGATGTAAGTACAGTTCTTAAAGTTGGTGATAAAATAAATGTAAAAATCATAGGTACAGATCCTAAGACAGGAAAACTTCGATTATCCAGAAAAGCCCTTTTGGAAAATCCAAAGTGATGTTTATATGAAAAATAATTAAATATCGCGTTGAGGTATTCTATTAAAATATAAGTTATAGAAGCTGTACAATGATAGTTGTGCAGCTTTTTGTGTGTTATTATGACTTGTATTATTACTTTTATTGTTTCATTTTAAGAATCTGATAATGCAAAAGTATAAAAACATTTTCGTGGCGGCTACTAGTCAGCACGTAGGTAAAACTACATCAACATTGGGCCTGGTTTCTACATTTATGAAAAAAGGGCTCAAAGTAGGTTATTGCAAACCTGTAGGACAAAAATTTTTGGATATTCAGAATTTAAGGGTGGATAAGGATACCATACTTTTTGCCGATCTGATTAATTTTGAAATAGTTCCCGAGAAGCATAGTCCTGTTATTTTAGGTCCGGGAGCTACAGAAATGTATATAGATCATCCGGATGATTTTAACCTTGACGAAATAATAATCAATGCTGAAAAAAAACTTAGTGAAGAAAATGAAATTGTCATTTATGAAGGCACTGGACATCCGGGAGTGGGTAGCGTTGCAAATGTATCTAATGCAAAAGTCGCCAGATTGCTAAACGCTGGGGTTGTAATGATAGTAGAGGGAGGGGTGGGCAGTACCATAGATATGTTGAATATGACCACTTCATTATTCAGAGAAGAAGGCGTCCCTATTATCGGAGTAATAGTAAATAAGGTATTACCTGATAAAATGGATAAAGTCAGGTATTATGTTGGGAAGTGGCTCAAAGCTAATAATCTTCCACTTTTGGGATTAATGCCGTATGAAAAAAAATTAGCATATCCGTTGATAAGGTCAGTAGCTGATGCTGTAAATGGTTTTGTAACTTATAATTCTGATTATGTAGACAACAAGGTGGAAAGTATCATTGCAGGCTCATTAATAGATTTAAAGGAGCTTAAAAGTTCAGAAGATTTGCTGTTAGTGGTAGCCACCAGATCCATCAATGAGGCCATCAAAAAAATTGAATTTATGGTTCAAAACCACGGTATTACCCATTGCCCATTGTCGGGTATTGTTGCCACCGGTGATGGACAAATGGATAAGCATACTATAAAATATATTGAAAAAAATAATCTTCCTCTTATAAGAACAGAACTAGATACGTATGGATCTTTTTTACGAATCAGCAAGATAGAAGTAAAAATAAATAGAAGTACACCTTGGAAAATCAGAATGGCTATAGATCTGATTGAGAACAATATTGATCTGGAAAAAATTCTTGAAACAAGTAGGTTGCCACTTTGATTGTATAAAATATTTTATTTTTTAAAGAAGATTCTATTGTTTTATGTTTCTTATTATTATCATTGCAATGGGAATTTTTTAAACTAACAAATGTAATATATATGAGTACGTCTAATAATGTGTTGCAGAAAACCATTTGCCTCATTTTAGGTGGAGGGGCAGGTTCAAGGTTGTACCCTTTGACAAAAGACAGATCCAAACCTGCAGTGCCAGTTGGTGGAAAATATCGACTTATCGATATTCCTATTTCAAATTGTCTGAATGCAGGATTATACAGGATTTTTGTTTTAACTCAATACAATTCGGCGTCTCTCAACAAGCATATAAAAAATTCGTTTCACTTTGATCATTTTTCTAACGGTTTTGTAGACATTCTGGCCGCTGAGCAAACAAGTGGCAATATGGACTGGTTTCAGGGGACTGCTGATGCTGTGAGACAATCAGTTAGAAACTTTGCGTATTATGATTTTGATTACATTCTGATACTTTCGGGCGATCAGCTTTATCAAATGGATTTAGAAGAGGTTCTTGTTAATCATGTAGAACAAGGAGCTGATGTAACGATAGCGACTATACCAGTGATAGCAAGCGATGCAACATCTTTTGGCATAATGAAGGTAAATGCTCAGAATAAGATTGTCAGTTTTATTGAAAAGCCCAAAATTGATGTGCTGGCTGATTGGACATCAGAAGTTAGCGATGAATTAAAGGCTAAAAATAAAGTCTATTTGGCTTCTATGGGTATTTACGTATTCAGCAGACCGGCTTTAAGGGTGCTTCTTAATGAGAATCCCCAAGCGGTTGACTTCGGAAAAGAGTTGATACCTGATTCAATCAACCGAGGGATGAATGTAGTTAGTTATGCGTACGACGGCTATTGGACTGATATTGGAGATATCAAATCATTTTTTGAAGCTAACATTGCGCTTGCTGAAGATATCCCTGAATTCAATATGTTTGATAATATAAACCGCATATATACCCGACCACGTCTGTTACCTCCCGCTAAGTTTACAGGAGTTACATTTTCAAAGGCTATTGTTGCTGAAGGTTCTATTATTCAGGCGAAACTGGTCGAAAATGCTATTTTAGGTATCAGATCCAGAATAGATTACGGAACCATAATTAAGAATGCCTATATAATGGGTAATGACTACTATGAAACCCTGGAAGATTTATCAACACCGGGCAAGATCCCTATGGGTATAGGCAGGGATTGCTATATAGAAAATGCTATAGTTGACAAACATGTGCGAATAGGAGATAATGTTATAATTAGGGGCAATAATCAATTAGAAGATGTCGAAACAGAACATTATGTTATCAAAAAAGGCATAGTCGTAATTAATAAAAATGCTGTAATACCGAATGGTACCATCATAGGATTTAAATAATCTCTTAAATAGGATGTATTTTAAACCAGAGTTTATAGCGTTTAGAAAAGCCTGTAACAAAAAGTCCTTTTCTTTTAAGTAGGAGATTGGGTGAGCTCGACATTCTGATGCAAGAACAAACTTTGTGATTTGCCTTAGCGTACCGATATAAAAGCAGTAGTATGGTTAAAAAATCTATTTGCATCAAGTCTGAGTTTACTTCAGTATGGTTTCAAAATGCGATTATTTCGATAAAAATTATTAAAATCAAGATAAGTCACTTTTTGGGTTGATATATATCATATGTTGTGTAAAAAGTAATACATACTTTTATTTAAAATTTGGAGTTATGAACACGGAATTGCCAATCAAAAAGATAAAGACATCAAAAATTATTTACGTGAATCCATCAGATACAATGCTGAAGGTTGAAGAGATTTTTGACTTATTGCCTATACACCATGTATTAGTGTTGGAAAATGAAAATTTGCTAGGAGTAATCAGTAAATCTGATTTACTAAGGGTATATAAATCTTCAGTTTCCCAAGGAATATTACCTGCTAGAAATATGATAAAAGCATCTGAGATAATGACAGAAAATTTAATAACACTTGATACAGAAGATAGTATCGGCTTAGCTGCTGATATATTTCTTTCAAACAAAATACACTCTATCCCAGTCTTTAATGGAAATCAACTTGCAGGTATTATTACCAACCATGATCTGATTAAATATTGTTTCAGATGACCTATCTTCTTATCTGTTGATCATTATGTGTTGCATAGTTTGGTTTTGTGGTGCTCCAAGCGCATTTAATGTATAAGTAAAACTTAACATAAAATATTGACCGATACTGTTTGAAATAGATTCTGAAATATTAGTTTCAGATGCATTTCTGCTCACACCTTGATTTTGATTCAAAATATCAAATACTCTTAGTTTTGTAGTTAGTTTGTTATCCATAAAACTTTTCGATGCTGAAGCTTGCCAGAGTTTTATGGTCGTAGCTTCATCAAATGATCCCTGACCATAAATATTGTATTCCATTCTGGTATCAAAAGTCCAACCTTTTCCTGCAAACCATGCAAAAAATGCATCATAAGTCTGATTTAAAAAATCTGTATTTAAACTTTTATTTTCTTTATAAATGTTCTGGCTATAATTCCATCTGCCTCCTATGGACATATCCACTTTTGTCTTTGATTTGTTTTCCAGGGTCAGATTAAATCCATTTGACCACCGATCTATATTATTTTCTGTTTGATTTATAAAATTAATCCCGCTAGTTAAGGATGAATTTAGACCTACCCGATATTTTGCTTTTAAAGAATTAATGGGGCTACTATATGAAAGACTGGCAGATGCAGTCTCTTCTGAAGCTGTATTAAGTGGTCGTTGGGTACGGATAAATAATACAGGATCAAAAAAAGATGCAGTAGTAATTCTATTTTTAGTATATCCAAGTCTAATATTTGCAAACAAACTCCTGAAATTAAATTGATCAAAGAAATTGTAAGATATCCTCATATTGTGCCTATATTCAGGTACCAAATCAGGATTACCCTGATATAGGTTCAATGGGTCAGAGTTGTCAACAATAGGTTGGAGCTGTTCCATGGATGGTTCTCTGATTGAAGTAGAATAATTTAATCTTATTCTCAGTTTATCTAGCTCCAGATTAAACTTAGGCAGAAAATAATTAAAATCTCTGTCAATTTTTTCTCCGACACTTGGTAATCCGGAAAGTGCGGAATTCTGGAAATCTAATCCAGCACTTATAGAGTAGTTTTCTTTATTTACTCGTATATTACTACCGAATGTAGAGTAAAGAAATGTATTATCAAAAGTTCGGCTTAATTCTTCATTAAAAGTTCTTATATCTGTGTTTTCAGGATTAAGATTAAAAAAGTCCTTGATAAGGTCCGTTTTATTATTTCTTCTGGATAGGCTTGTGGTCAAAAAAACCGTCGGGCTTAGCGGCTCAGTAAAACTTGCTCCAATGTTATAATTCTTATTGTCTGAAATTTGTTCTTGATCCTGAAAAACACTTGCTTTTGTATTAAGTAATAAATCTCTTCCATACACCTGGCTTAAAATTTCATTTTTGGTATCAGAATTTACCTTACCCAAACTCCCATCTAAAGTGAATGTACGACCTTTCTTTTTTAGTTTTTTCCTATAGTTCATCGCCAAAGAATAATTACCAGCTTCTGAATTATTATCTTTCTTCTGGGTATTCCTATTGAGTAAAACATTAGAGGTATTGCTTGTTGAATCTTGTAAGTTGCTGATGCTTTCGTTGTTTCTTAGTCCCAGGCTCCCTGTAAAAGTCATTTCAGAACTAGAGTCTAGTTTCAGGTCAATAACTGAATAGAAATTATGATTCAGTCCTTTTGAATCATTGGATGAAAACTTATTGGACAATAAATTTCCTGAAGGCAGAAATGAATTAGTAAATGAATTTTGTCTCAGGTCAGTTCCACTTTGTGTCAGGTAATAGCTCAAATTAAATTTATTTTTTTTGCCAAAATCCTGATTTATATTAATACCAGCTGTGATACTGTTTGTTTCTCCATTATTATTTTGGCCAAAAGAAATAGGCACACCTGTATTGAAATTTAGGTTTCTGTTACCCCCACCTCCTCCTCCGGACATACTTGCAAAGTCACTGGCACTTACTCCAGAGTTATTTAGGTTGTTCAAAGAGCCCAGAAATGAGAGCTGTGTTTTTGGTCCAAACCTGTTTACCATTGTTTTACCTTCATATCTACTATCAGTACCATACCCGCCTAAAACATTTCCGAAATATCCATTTTTATTATCTTCTTTGAGTTCGAGATTAATAGTTCTTTCTTCCAGACCATCATCTACACCCGTAAATTGAGCATTTTTAGACTTTTTATCAAAGACTTGCACCCTTTTCACTGCGTCAGCAGGTAGATTTCTGGTAGCCATCTTAGGATCTTTTCCGAAAAATTCTTTACCATCCACTGTAACAGCTTTTACTTCCTCACCTTTTACTTTGATAGTTCCATCCGCTTCCACTTCTACACCTGGTAATTTTCTTAAAAGATCTTCCACTATGGCATTGGGCTGTGTTTTAAATGCATCAGCATTAAATTCCAGTGTATCTTTTGATACTTTTATGGGTACATATTCTGTTGAAATAGTCACAGCATCCAACATGGTCCCTTCCTGATTCATAGTTACAACGCCAAGATCAAGACTTTTTTTGTTTAATGTTAACTCTACCAACCTCTCTAGCGTACCAAAACCTATATATGTGATTTGGATGACATACTTGCCTTTGGTAACATCGGTCAAAATAAACTTACCGTCATTTTCTGTGACTGCATAACTTACCATGACAGAGTCAGCAGGATTTAAGGCTACTACAACAGCTCCTAAAAGATTATTTTTTTCAATATCCTGGATTTGACCTTTAATATTATATTGTTGGGCATTTAAGGAAAATGAAGTTAGAACTATAAAGGAAATATAAAGATTTTTCATTCTGGTGACTTTGATATATGCTGAAAAGGCTTGTTTTCAAATGTTTATGGCAGTACATTACTGTCTAATGACTCTTACTTCGCCACCACGTTGGCCCCACATCTGACGCATTTCTTTTGTTTTTTCTTCCCTTAGTTTTTCAAACTCTTTTTTGGTCATTTTATCACCTTTAGAAGGTATTATTATTTGAGTAGCAGCAGTGGTTATCTCCGTAGCAATTATATGAGTCTGAGCGCTTTGAACCTCCAAAATGATTCCCGGTAAATTTCCATATTTATCAGGGCCGAATTTTTTGGGTATTTGAGGAGTAAAAAATACTATAATATTTGAAGTGCTGTCTTTATAGGATGCTTTCATACAAGTGTAACCGGCAATTACTTTTTGTTCTCCAGCACTTACTTTCCATTTGAAGTTTTCAATAGAATCGACAATTAGAAAATCCTTACCAAACAGATTAAGATTTTCAATCATACTTCCTTTTTCAAGATTTTTGTAAGTTGTTTTATTTGACCTTTCTCTCATCCTTCTGAACATTCTTGGCGTATTGTCATTTTCATTAACTTCAACTTTGATATCAGGGTCTCTTTCGTAAATGGACTCATTGCCATTAAAAAGTAGTCTTGTAAATCCGTCTGATGATTTTGGCACATCAGCAGGCATATTTTCGAATTCGATAAAAACTGTATGTTTGTATTTAACAGTACCAGAGGTGATCTGACTGAAAGCAATCTGAGAAAAAGATACTAAACATGATAGCATTAAAAATCTAATTAAGCAAGGATATTTCATTTTGATTGGGTTTGACTTTATAATAAATTGTTGCAACAAATGTACGTATTATTTAATATGGTCAATATACAACTTAAATAATTTAGTACAATATTAACTTATAGAAAATCAATAAGATAGTTAGACATTTTGCACATAAAAAGGTTTAACGATGCCTAAAATATATTTCTATATAATGCTCTCAATGCCTTTGCTTTTCATCAGATGGATTTATTATTTTCCTTTGATATTCATATTAGTGTTGCTTTCAATACAAAAAACCTATTTTTGTAAGTCGTAATTAAAATTTATAAAGAACCAAATAGTAGTTACTGTTGAAAAAAATAATAATTGTAAGGCATGCCAAATCTTCATGGACAGATTTTAGTTTATCTGATTTTAATAGACCTCTTGATAAAAGAGGTTTTAAAGATGCCCCTATTATGGCCAGTAGGATAAAGAAGTCAATGAATTTACCTGTCATTATGTACTCGAGTACTGCACTCAGAGCTCAAACTACTGCCAATTTTTTCTCTGTGGAATTTAATGTTCCCGTGCATGATGTCAAGGATCTCTATCATGGACAGCCTGAAGACTATTTATCAGTGATAAAATCAGTTGATGAACATTTTAACTGTGTAGCTTTATTTGGACACAATCCAGGAATTACAATCATTGCCAATTTAATAAAAATGGGATCATCGGATAATATTCCTACTTGTGGTGTGATCGTTGCAGAATTTAATGGCTCTTTGTGGGCTCAAGTCGAATGGGAAAGTATGAGATTAGTTGAATTAATGTTTCCAAAAGATATTAATTATGATTAAAATTTCTTCATGGATTGTTTTTTATTTAATCCTGTCTTCTTGCACAAGTATTGGGAAAAATGAACTAAACTTGGTTCTGACAAATGATGAGTTAGTTCGTGCTTTGGTAGACATGTACACCCTGAATGCGGCATTAAATATAAACGATGCATCATTTCGTGACAGTACTTCTACCATTTATTATAAGAAAGTTGCAGAAAACTTAGGAGTATCATCTGAAATAATTAAATCAGATATTGAAAAATTAAGAGCAATGCCTGATTCTTTACAAATGATACAAGGACGTGCTCTTGACACACTTAGATCTTTGATCGAAAAGAATTATAGTACTTCAACAATAAGTATTGGCATAAATTAACATTAAAATAATATTGTATTTGTATAACCTATATCTATTATTAATAATTTTGCAACGCTCAAAACAAAATAATGCCAGCAAATTATAAAATTCTGATAGTAGATGACGAGGAAGATATCCTTGAAGTTCTTAAATATAATCTTGAAAAGGAAGGTTATACGGTGGATACTGCCGGCGATGGGATAGCTGCTATTGAGAAAGCAAGGAGTTTTGAACCACAACTTATTATATTAGACATCATGATGCCGGGAATGGATGGTATAGAAGTATGCCAAAAACTGCGTTCTGAACCTAAATTTGAAAACACCCTTATTGCATTTCTTACGGCTAGAAGCGAAGCTTTTACGCAGATTTCTGCTCTCGACTCGGGAGGTGATGATTTCATCAATAAACCTATAAAGCCCAACGTACTCAAATCCAGAATTAATGCACTTATAAGGAGGCAGGCACAGACTCAAGGAAGTGAACCGATCCAAAAAGTTTCAAAATTTGGAAATCTGGAGATTGACTTTGAGCAATTTAAAGTTTCAATAAATAACAAAGACTCCGGCCTTGCAAAAAAGGAATTTGAGCTTTTATCCCTTCTGGCATCCAAACCGGGCAAAGTTTTTAAGAGATTGGAAATTCTTAACAAGGTATGGGGGAATGATGTTATAGTCGGGGATAGGACAATTGATGTTCATATAAGAAAATTGAGAGAAAAAATTGGAGAAAACTATATTTTTACCATGAAAGGCGTTGGATATAAGTTTGAATTCTGATTTTGTATAAAAATATTAATATTCGTCAAATAACATTTTTGATTACTGTAATCGTTTCAGTGATCAACCTCCTGATTATTTTTCTATTTGGAAAATATCTCACTGAAGTATGGTTGTTAACTGTTATTGTTCCGTTATTGGCATTAAATTTTCTGATTGTTCGTTTTTTTATTGAAAAGTATGTTTTTAGAAAGGTTAAACTAATTTATAAATTAATTTATGATTCAAAAAAAGACAAATTCGCTGATGACATAAACAAAGAGAGCCTTGAAGACGTAAACACTAAAGTGATAGAATGGGCTGAAAATACAAAAAAAGAATTAGCCACATTACAATCATTGGAGGAATACAGAAAAAACTATGTTGGAAATATATCACATGAACTTAAGACTCCAATTTTTTCTATCCAAGCTTATCTTTATACTTTATTGGACGGAGGGCTTTATGATGAAAAAATTAATAAAGATTATTTAAAAAGGGCTGTAGATAATACTGTTCGGCTACAAAATATAGTTGAAGATCTTGAAATAATAACAAAACTTGAATCTGGGCAGGTACAACTCGAATTAAGGCGTTTTGATCTACGAGAACTTGTACAGGACATCTTTAAAGATCTTAAGACTATGGCTAAAAAGAAAAGAGTCAGCCTTAAATTTAAAGAAGGAGCATCTACTCCTTTTTATGTAATGGCTGATAGGGAATCTATCAGGCAAGTAATAACAAACCTTGTGGTTAATTCTATAAAATACGGTATTGAAGGAGGGACAATTAAAGTTTCTTTTTATGATACAGAATCTGAAATCCTTACAGAAGTATCTGATAACGGTCTGGGTATAGAAGAGAAACATCTTAAACATGTGTTCGACAGATTTTACAGAGTAGATTCAAGTAGGAGCAGGAAGCAAGGTGGTTCTGGCCTTGGACTTTCGATAGTGAAACATATTATTGAAGCACATGATCAGACAATCAATGTCAGGTCAACAGTAGGTATAGGTTCTACTTTTGGATTTACTCTAAAAAAGGCCTGACGTTTTTTTGCCAACCCCGTTGGTGATTAAGCTAACGTTTTGTTTAAAAATGTATCAACATATTAACGAATTATCTTCTTTTGATTAAGAATGTGTCTACACTATATGATCAGTGTGTGTAAGATTACCGTACTTAAATAATTATTTATAAAAAAAAACCACCCGAATTGATTTATCCAAATGGTTTTTATCTATTTTTTTATGAAATTATGAAATATTTACAGAAACTTCTGAACCTGTTGCTCTAAATCCGTTCTGGGATTTATGGCTACTATATTTCCATCTCTTCCTACCAGGAAAGTCTGAGGGATACTTCTCACACCATAAATTCCTGCTGGCGCACATTCCCACTTTTTTAGGTCTGAAACGTGGCCGTCCCATGCCAATTGATCTTGTTCAATGGCACTAAGCCATCTTTGTTTAGTAGCATCAGTTTGTTCTTTTATTTGGGCGGGATCTGCTATTCTCTGAGCAGTCCTGCTATCAATTCCATCCAGAGAAACACTAAATACATCAAATCCTTGCTTCTTATATTTATGATATACTTCTACTACATGTGGGTTGGCTTTACGGCATGGCCCACACCATGAAGCCCAGAAGTCAATAAGGACTACTTTTCCTTTGTAATTGGATAATTTTCTAATTTTTCCGTCAGGACCAGGCAATGATATTTCAGGCGCTGGCTCACCCACTTTGATTTTGGCCGCTGCTGCTTCCATTTGTGTTTGCTGTTGAATTTGATCTATGATCATCGTGTACTCCTTAGCTAGCCCGAATTCAGGATCCAAAGCTGATAGCCTTTTGGAAACTTCTTTGTGGAGGTCAATATACTCAGGCCTAAGAGTGAAAAGACGTACAGCAAGCTGATATCCCACCAAGGGATCCGCCGTTTTACCTGTAAAAGCTGTAAGTGCGGGAACGTCCATTTTTTTGTCAATATAGTTTCTGACCGTCTGAAAATAGGTTTCTGTTAGTTTTGAACCTGTCAAAGTATAATTAAATTCATTCAGGTCGGCAAGTTTTCCATTAATAACAATTTTCTTTTCACTGCCGTCAGAAACAATATCAGCTATTTGTTCTCCTATTCTAAGACGATAAATACCTTTTTTTATACCATCTGGAAGTGTTAACTTAAATTTCCCGTCTGCACCTACCGTTTCCTGAAGTAAAATGTTACTTTGTTGTGTCAGGGTAACATTGTCAAGATAAATAGTCATATTTTCTGCTCCTGTGAGTTTTCCGGAAATCTCCGTTCCCTTCAGAGCTCCACATGATGTAACAAGGATAAAAGAAAAAATTATCAGATAAAACTGCTTTAGTAAAGACATATAGATTTAAATTATTTGATTAGTAAAAATTTTGGACTCAAGATTTAAGATATTTTTTAGAACACACAAAAATAAGATTTTTACTATATGTAAGTATATCTTGTTGCATTCATAGGTCATTAATGCAACAAGTTTATGAATTTATTAACAATAATGATTATGTAATTAAGTTTAACATAACAATTTGCGTGGGAATTTATATCTTTAAGACCTTATGGCACTGGATAAGGCCATCTGTGGTTAACCTTACAAAGTAGACTCCGGGAATACTTATAATTTCGAAACTATTATCGATTTGATGAAACTGTATTTTTTTACCCGATAAGTCAATTACATCAATAATCTGAGCCGATGGATCATTAAGGTAAAAATTGCCGTTGGAAGGATTTGGATTGATTTGTACATTAATATCAGTATCTGAAGGTTTTTGAATTGATGTTTCTAAAATTGCGGTAGAATAATCAGGCAATAAAATTTTTGAATTGTTACCTATGAATATTTTACTTACATCCGTATTTGAAGAACTATAAAAAGAAAACAAAGGCTCTTTTTGGGTGCCAACAAAATCCTTCAACACTAAAAACTTCATATTACCTTTCGAATAATCAGTTATCAAATTACCATTTTCTATTTCAAAATAGTCAGAATATAGGTTTATCTGTTCCATACCCAAAGGAAGACTTATATTAATTTGGAGCCCGGCAATAGCCATTGGTGATTTTAAATAAAAGTCCACTTTATTATTATGCACCTTTTTATAAAGATAAATTTTACTCCTAATATTGCTTATCTTTTTATTTGCATCAGAAATATCACCAGCATATATAGCTTTAAGGCTGATTTTACCATCAATTTCTTTTATTTTTAGATTGTTTTTAATTTTAGCAAGGTCAGAAATTGATTTTATTGTATCTGACCCGAATACAAATGACCATGGTTCAATATCATTAGGAGTAAGTATTTTTGATTTGATCAGTTCAAGGTCTTTTATTTTTATTTTTCTGTCTCCATCCACGTCAGCTGCCACCCACTGAAAGTTTTCAAGTTTTTTTATACCAAAAATGTAGTCCTGTAAAATTTTTAAATCTGCAATATCTACTCGACCATCCGAAGTCTGGCTATAAGCTCCACTTATTATATAATCATCATAAATTGATATATTATTCCATTTAAATATCCCATCAATTCCTGAAGATGTGCTTATTTCAGGTTGATTTGGTCTTTTTAGCATCATTTTTACATCTTTCAATGGAGAACCATCAGGTTCAGTAATTTTACCATTCAAGCTTCTACCTCCAAAACACGTTCCGTTATCAAATACGAGCATGAAAGCATCAATCGTCTCAAAATTACCAGCTTGGTCAGTAATATGGAGCGTAAAAAACTGAAATCCAGCGTTGGTACAATCTACTATTCTGATGGTGTCGTTAACATCAGGCGAAAAAGAAATTTTTATGGACTTTTGAGGAGTACAATTATCATAGGAGCCGGCATCAAAAATACGGGCAGGAACCATTAGGCCCATGATATTACCTTGAAATGAAGATGTGATAAAATCATGAATGTAAGGAGTAGGATTTTTAGTGTCTTTTGTTTCTACAATTATCTGGCAACTAGTGAAATTTCCACATTGATCTCTGACAGACCATTTCACTTTATGTTTTCCGGCACCTACTCTTACAGGTAGTGTCAAAGATATTTCTTTGCCATTAGACACAGGATTAATCATAAAATCACCACTTTCAGTAAACCCATACTTATAGTCGAAAGTACCGTTCCCCCAAAGATCAATCTCAACAATCCAACTTAATAATGGAGAACTACAATTATTATCATCAAATGCACTATTACTGATTTTAAAACTTGTTTTACAGTCACTTTCGAGTTCTATGACTTTATTGGTACAATCAGTAATGGTAGGAGGGTTTTTTTCTTCGACTTTAATAAATTGTGAATGTGTCCAAATTCCCTGACCTACAGGGTTACCACCATAATTACACCAGTTTATTACAGTAAATTTTCTCAAAATTTTGTAGCAGGAGCTACCATTTACTTCAAATGTAGATTCTGAAACATTGTAACCCAAAACGTCACATGGACCTGAAATCCAGGTAGGTCTGTCTTTAACTATATTATCCTTGCACGAATAGGTTGTATCTTTTGGAAAAAAAATTTCTATTGGTGACCCATTACTTACTATTGTTATTTTTTGGGTGCAGTTAACTTCATTGCTTTGAAAGTTATTATCGTTATTTATATCTAAATACCAGGTGCGGTCTATATTTCCGATACTACATTGGTTAAATGTTTTAGTATCAACATATTTTACCAATGCTGCGGAATAACCTGTAGCAGTAGCTTTTCCTGTAATATTGAGATTATAAGCATTGTCAAAACAAGATAAGGTTTTGTTCGAAGGGCAATTTATACTGGCCTGAATTTGGGTAATCCAGTAAATAAATACAAAAACAAAACAATATCTTACCTTCAACATATTTTTATATAATAAATTCAGATACAAAAAGATATCTATGCAAAAGTATATAAAATGATATTATTAGAATGCTTTTCTTCACATAATAAATGCAGAGTTAAGATTTTTTTTGTCAATAATTTAATTTAAATCAAACTAATGTCAAAAATAAGAATGGTTTAAAATCCAAATATATATATTTTGCAACCAAATTAGAACTCAGAATGCTTGTAAGGCTTATATTTTGTTTGTTTTTGTTGTTTGGATACTTAGATATCATAAGCCAATGTAATATCAGCAATTTTTCTATCTCGACAAGTAATTGTGACCAAAGCGGCAGAATGTATGTGACATTAAATTTTACTCCAACTGGAAATGCGCAAAAGTTTAGTATTATTGGGAATGGGAAAAATTATGGTAATTTTGATTATTCATCCTTGCCCGTTACTTTGGGGCCTATTAGAGCGGATTGTACTACAGAATTTGAATTTTTGATCAGAGATTCTTTAAGCAATGCTTGTCAGGTTTATAAAAAAATCGGTAAAGTATGTTGTGAGAATCTTTGTAAAATTCGAGTTAGCAATATAACTGCAGACAATTGTCAAAATACCACATACGAGTTAGGGTTAGGGTTGAAGTTTTTAGCACCTTCTGAAGGCTTTGACGTTTTTAACAATGGTAAATTGATAAATACATATGCTTTTTCTCAACTGCCAATAAAAATAAAGGGCGTGTTGTCAAATTTGAATGAAACATTTAATGAGATTGCAGTTTGTGCGCATAATGACAAAATCTGTTGTGACACAGCACAAATTGTCAATCCATGCATATGCACTATAACAAATGTCAGAGGTCAGGTAATAGATTGCAATAACCCGGCAGGAAAATTTAGTGTTAAAATAAATTTTGACCATAAAACGAATTCTGATAGTTTTCGGATCGGAGGTAATTCTTTTAATTATGGGATATTTGCCTACAAAGATCTTCCGATAACTTTAAAAAATATTGCGCTAAGTCAAAGTCTGGAATATGAGTTTCTTTTTATTGATAAAAATAATCCGTTCTGTTTTGGCTCGTTTGAACCCGGCGTGGTAAAAAGTTGTACAGACACTTGTAAACTTGAAAAATTAACCATTCAGCAGGTTTTTTGTGACAGCAATACTGCAACATTAAGCGTAATTTTAAAAGACAGTTTTGCAGGGGTGTTAGGTTTTGAACTTTTTAGAGGCATTCAAAAAGTAGGAAATTTTAAGTATGGAACAAATGATTTTCTTATTGAAGTATTAAAGGCAGATTGTGATTCGGTTTACTGTTTCACCGCAACTGATGTAGATAATGTCGGATGTCATACTGATACTTCGGTAAAGCTGGATAATTGCTGTCATCAGAAATGCACCTTTTCGGAGTTAAAAATTACAGAAAATTGTCAATCCAACAGTCTAACTGATTATTTTATTGATTTTAAATATAGTGGTGTTTCAGATTCTTTTATTTTGAAAATAAATAGCAAAATATATCGAAACTTCAGTTATAACGATTTACCTATTAAGATAACTGAGATTAACTTCGCATTACCTGATGTTATTTTTGGTATATCTGACAGTAAATCAGATACGTGTAAACTTGAAAAACAATATACTGTAAAATGTTACTCGCCACCCAAATGTACTATCACAGATTTTATGGTAAAGCAGATGGCATGTGATAAAAATGGAAATTATTTTGCAACTATGCAGTTTAAAGTAAAAGATCCATCATCGAGTGGATTTCGACTGAGTGTCAATGGAGTAGGGTATGATAGTATGGAATATGGCAAAGTTTTTTACATTATAGGCCCTTTCAAAGGGGATTGTACTACTAAAAATACTTTTTCAGCCACAGACATTAAAGATTCTTTATGTAGTGCAGTATTCAGTTTTTCAGATAGTGTTTGCTGTAAAATTTGTAAATTAAGTGACCCATCGATTGTAGTATTGCCCTGCAGCAATGGTAAGTATAGTCTTAAGGTTGATTTTAAAAGAGAAAACCATAGCGAAAGCTTTGAAGTCTTCATTAACAACAAATCTTTTGGTTTCTATAGATATGCTGATTTACCAATTGTCATTAATGGGTTGGATGAAAAAAAAGAATTAGATATCGGTATCTCCGACAAGGCATTATCAAGTTGTAATTTATACGTAACGATACCAGGAGTTGAGTGTATCTCAGGAATCAATGTTTTATATCAGGATAAAATTGACCTGCTGATTGATGCTGAAAAAATCGTACTTAATTTAAAAACAGAAATCGACATAGGGTCAATTGTAATTTATGACATTTCAGGTCGAGTCATTTTAATAAAAGAATTAAATTCCAACTTGGAAATTGATATTAGCCAATGGCAGAAGGGAATGTATCTGGCTTGTATTAAGATTGGAGCAAAAATATCTTGGAAAAGAATGATTAAAACTTAAGCAGTATGATTGTTTTACCAGATGGCAGTTTATTAAAAATAAAAAAGCCCGTGTAAGACGAAAAACACGGGCATTACTCAATTTAATAACCAAAACTCATATACTCTTTATATTTCAAATACCATGCCAAATATTTCTACATGTTTTAATATGACTATATGTACTTGAAATTGTTAATTAAAGTTTCTAACTATCAATAATGCTTGAAACTATGATTTTTCTAAAAAAAAAAGTGCTCGTGACTTTTCACGAGCAACTACGAATTTTACAATTTAATAACCAAAACTTACACAATGCAAAGATATAACATATTATTTATATTTAGTATGTATAATATAACATAATTTAAAATATTTTTTATATTTATTTATT
>JAYTNJ010000050.1:0-6061 GCA_043748345.1 Saprospiraceae bacterium | reverse complement strand
TCTGTCAGATGCGGATACACAGATCGTAAACCATCCAGCAAATCATGTTCAGACATGACCCTGTTAGGATAAAACCACGTTTGATTTACCCATTTGAAGGTGAGCCCTACACCCTTGATGATGCCTGTAGCCCCTATTTTCTGGACAGATCTGAAATGTGGATCTGAAAGCGGAACATCTATAAAAGGCATGATATATGCTCCGGATTTTAATAATTCCAGTTGTACTTTTCTTATTGAAAGTCTGGATGGTAATGTATTTTCTTTAATACTTTGTGCAGCAATAGTGCCTGCAGCCTGACCCAGGCCCAATACTACCGGCTGCAATCTTGTGGTGCCGTTGACTATATTTGAGACGCTGATACTTTTTTCTGCTACGATCAGCCCTTCATATCCTTCCGGTATGAGGCTTCCCATAGGTATATTATAAGAAGGAGCTTTTATATTGAAAAAATGAAGTTCCGGGGCATCAGGATTTTTTTTGTGGTGGTGGTCGATCGGATAATCTCCCACCGCAATTCCAGCCCGGTAATACTTTTTTTTCTGATCAAATGGAGTTACCAGATGGTCTGCCTGAAGTCTGGCAAGACCTTTAATCCTTCTGGACTCCCTGTGATATGGAATGAATGGCAACTTATCGGCAGTAGGATACTCATCATCGGCAATGCCCAGATGTCTGTAACCCAACTCGTGCTGCATATAATATACAAATCTAAGAGTGTGAAGCTTAGCGGCTTTAAGTTTTTCCTCTCTTTTTTTTCGGTCATCATGAAGTACATTCAGATACAAATCATTACCACATGAAGGCCAGTTTATCATATATTTACCATTGGGCAATTTGCCATATGTCATCATTTTATCGCAATCGATATTTGGTTTTGCACTTATAGATGGATCTTTGGTGTCACAGCAACATTTAAATTCCTCAGGATTGTACCCATTTGGCTTGGAAATGGTTTTGTCTGCTGATTTGCCAAAATCCTTTAGTATGACAACATAAGTCAGATCCTGGATGATATTATTTGCTACTTCTCCGGCCCATGATTCACCGGTGAGTGGTCCGCTGTCCATTCCTATATCTGCTGGTACTTTGAGGTATTTACAGACCTCACCGGTTTCGGAGGCATCTACAAGTATATCACATTGGACCTTTTTGAGTGTGCCGTTTTCATCGAGCTTAAGCTGCCATTTTTGGCCGGTCTTTTCAGCAGAGATAAATGTACTGTGGTAAAGGATTGTTAGATTTTTTTCCTTACTAGCCATGTTTTTGAAAATTCTATTACCGATACTCGGTTCAAATAGAGTATTGCTCACCCAACCTGTTTCTACTGCTTTTGGGCCACCATAATGTCTGTATAAGCTATCTCTGAACTCTTTCCAAAGACCACCGGCAATCCTATGATTCCCATCAAATGCAGCAACTCCTGCAGATGTAAGCATGCCGCCGAGCCATGTGTACTCTTCTACCACAAGGGTATTAATACCTGAGCGAGCAGATTGAATACCAGCGGTAATGCCACTAGCACCACCTCCGATAATTATAATCGGATAATGATCAGATTGAGCAAATAAAAAATTATTGTATGATAATATTAGAATGCTGAAAATAGTTCCTTTTAATATCATGGAAAATGTTTGAGAGTAATAAATTTCAACAAAAATAATCTAATTGTGCTCGTACACAACAATTTTCACTATTTTTTTTAATTTGAGTCCTACATTAACGATGGAAACCAAATTCCATGAAGAAGGGATTACATTTGAATGGGTATGTTCAACCTAAAATTAGGATTTTATCTGATTTTATACATCAATAGGAGGGAAAAACAAATGTATTATTCAGGATACCAGTTGGTTTAAATTTAGACCAATTTTCTTTGCCGTATAAAAGGCGGTCTTCTATGACTGTCAAAACCGCAAGATTGACACCCATACCGATGTGGCTGCTTCTGACTTCAATATTTTGGTGAATATCATCCTCAATAGTTTCTTTACAAGACCGCCAGGGAACCACACCATCAATTTTTGAATAAATAGCAGTGGTAGGTACTGTGGCAGGACGAGGCAGGTCTTCAAGTAGAGACTGATTGACATCCTTTACCTTTTTTCCATAATTGAGTACAGAGTACATCCAGGCAATATTATTGGGTTCGCTAAGCCCTGCAAATGGAGAACCCAAAGTGATGACTTGTCTTGTGATATTGGGTCTTTCTTTGGCTAACTGGCGAGCGAAAACTCCACCTAGACTCCAACCGATGAGGGTTATTTCCCTACCAGTCTTTATATATATTTCATCTAGTCTTTCGAGTAGTAATTCCATATATTCAAGCCGGCCCATGTTCCTGCCCAGGCCCCAGTCAAACACTTCATAACCTTGGTCAGCTACAAATTTTCTTAGTGATTTTGTAGAATTTTGCGAACTTAGGAACCCCGGGAGTATCATAACAGGATGCCCATCACCAGTCAATTTCTTTTGGTAAACTCTGTTAAAAGAATATGAAGCACCCAACTCAATTAGGGCCCTACCCGGCTCACTCAACAACCAAAATAAAGATGGTCTGCTCACAGACTCAGTCATGGCTTTAACTTTAACATAAATGTAAAAGTAAATACACAATTACAATTATTGTTCATAATGAACGGATTATTATTAGCTATTCTTTTATACATTATATTTTATATAATATGTTATACTATAATTTCAATATTTTATATTGTATTTATTCATTTTTTATAAGTTAATAAAATTATTATACAATAATATTTTCTTATATTACATTAACATTTTGCATAATTTTTAATAAAATAGTTATAATTTATAACATACAGCTTTTTTTAACCTTCTCTATATTTTGCATATAAGCTGAATATTTCATAATGAGAATGCTGGTTGGTATAAAATTTATTTTAATGCTATTTAGCAAATTGAATGAGTAATGTTATTAATTGGAAAAATAATACATACTAAATCACTACAGAAAGTATAAGAATTGATATCTTTCCGAAAATAACCTTATACCAACATCAATGAATGGGCAGACTACAAATGCTAAGATCAAAAAGATATTAAACAATAGTGATTTTCAAAAAACACTGGCGAGAATTTCGGTTCAAAAAAGCATCAGTCAAGTGCAAGCAAATATTGAAGCAGAAACCTATCTTCAGGAACTTTACGCTGAGCATGACCCTACAACCAATTTTGGATTTATTGAAGTTTTCCAGTATTTAATAGGGCAGGGATTTGATAAAATTATCGATACAGATCCCACTGAACTTAAAGCCTTGTCAAAGCTCATGCGCCGTCACCCGGTAGCATTCGTCATTACACACAAATCTTATATTGATCTAATGGTGCTTATGATAGTGCTTGCCAGACACGGATTGCCATTGCCGTTTTTGTTTGCTGGTGTTAATCTTGACATGGTTGGTATAGGTAAACTGGCTCGAAACAATGGAGTAATTTTTATCAGACGGACTTTTAAAGATAATCCCGTATATAAGGCTACTTTAAGATATTATATCAGCTGGCTATTAAAGCAACAGACTCATTTTATGTGGGCTATAGAAGGTACAAGATCGAGGACAGGAAAGCTGGTTTGGCCTCAGATGGGGATACTCAAATATATCGCGGAGGCTGAACATGATATTAAACAGCAGATAAAATATGTTCCAGTTTCCATTGTATATGACCTGATACCTGATGTTGAGGATATGACGAATGAAAACAGAGGGAGAAAGAAGAAGCCGGAAACTGTAAAATGGTTGATGGGTTACCTTAAAAAATTGAGTTCTGAAAAGCTCGGTAAGATATCACTACGGATAGGCGAGCCTGCAGATATTAAAGAAGAACAAAATGACCAGCTTAGTATGCCTTCCGAAGCAGAAGCTCTAACAGATACTACGATATCACGTCTTGCTTTCAGACTAATACAGAAAATAAATAAAATTACACCTGTAACCACGGTATCGCTAATATGTAATGCATTACTCAGTAAATTTTCACTTACAAAAAGAGGGGTCGAGAGTAACGTATCTGACTTGATGCAAATTATCGAAAACCATAAAATGGATGCATTGGTGGATAGAGGTATGCCCATAGGGGAGAGTGTTCAAAAGGCTTTAAATTTGCTTGTACAGGCTGATATTATTAAACATCAGGGTGATGGACTGCACACAAAATATACCGTCAACAGGAGCAAATACCTCCAGGCTACATATTACGCCAATATGTCAGTACACCATTTGGTTCAAAGAGCATTTATTGAACTTGCTTTGGTTAAAATTTCCAAACTTCCTGCCAATGAAAGGCAGATGGAATTCTGGAAAGAAATAATGTCTCTCAGAGATTTTTTTAAGTTTGAATTTTTTTATTCTGCAAAAGATAAATTCAGTGCAGAAATTGAGGCAGAGCTTTCATTTATGCTGGGATCTCAAGCAGATGAAATTTTTGATGAAAATATTGATGTTCTGAGTATTCTCCTTAAGCAAAATCTACTTGTTGGGCCAGTTATTTTAAGCAATTATCTTGAAGCATATAAAGTGGTGGCCGAAGGGCTACTAATTTGGGATTCAACCATAAAGTTTGAGGAAAATGCATTTATAGAATATTGTCTGTTCTTGGGTGAGGAGATGCATTGGTTAGGTCAAATTAAAAGGGTAGAAGCAGTATCTTTGCCATTCCTTCAAAACGGAATCCGGTTAGTCAAAAACCTTAAAGTATGGCCTGAAGATGGAATTGAAGATAAGGAAAAAATAATTTCATTTAATCAATGGGTAGATGATATTATAAAAAGAGTAAATAAACTACTCAATTTTACCTTGGAACAACGTACCTATCGTGATTATCACATCCCTGTTGAAAGGGAAATCATTCCGGGTACCAAAACAGAAAAAATAACTCTAGAGATTCTTCAAGGTGAAAGAGGAGCTCATATAGGTGCATTTTTTGATCTTGACAGGACATTGATCAATGGCTTTTCAGCAAAAAACTTTGTGACATCAAGACTTCTCAGCGGTAGATTTTCATCTCAGGAACTAATTTCTCAGTTTGCAGGAGCGTTATCTTATGCAAAAGATACAGGAAATTTTGCTAAAATGGCGGCAATAAGCGCTAATGGTGTGAGGGGGATTGAAGAGCAGGTATTCATAGATGTGGGCGAAGAAGTGTATCGGAAAAAGCTGGCGGAGTCTATTTATCCAGAGTCCAGGGCACTTGTTGCAGCACATCTCGAGATGGGACATACCGTTACAATTGTGTCAGCGGCAACTCCATATCAAGTCGATCCCATAGCCAGAGACCTTTGTATTGATATCGTTGAGTGTACTCGTCTTGAAGTGGTAAATGGTAAATTTACCGGCAAGATCGTGGAACCGGCTTGTTGGGGGGAGGGAAAAGCTCACGCAGGAAGAAGGCTGGCCGAACAATATAATCTAAATTTGAGAAAAAGTTTTTTTTACACAGACAGTGCAGAAGATATTCATTTGCTTGAGATAGTAGGTAATCCAAGACCCGTAAATCCAGATACTAAGTTGAGTGGTATTGCTTTTCAGAATGACTGGCCTGTGCTGCGATATGCTGACTCACACAACTCAAGAATTGCTGGTATGGTCAGGACCGGATTATCCCTTGGGGTGGTAGTTCCTGCCATACTTAATGGGCTTTCTAAAGGTACCAGTAAGATGTCCTGGACTGAAGGTATTGACTCTATGATGTGTACCATTGGAGACTTAGGTACATATGTTGCTGGTATTACACTTAGTGTCAAGGGTGAAGAACACTTAATGTCCCACAGGCCAGCTGTATTCATTCTTAATCATCAAAGCAATGCTGATATGCTGATAGCCATAAAACTCATTCGTAAGGAAGCTCGTGGGGTTGCTAAAATGGAGCTAAAAAAGATGCCCGTAATAGGGCAAATTCTTGATGCAGCAGGTACCATATTTCTGGATAGAGGAGACAAAGATAAAGCCATTGAAGCACTGAAACCCGCCATAGAAAGTCTACGAAACGGAATATCCATCGTAATATTTCCTGAAGGAACAAGAAGTTACGATTATACACT
>JAYTNJ010000049.1:0-9080 GCA_043748345.1 Saprospiraceae bacterium | reverse complement strand
TTTAAATACTGATGTTAATTTTCTCTTTGTCATAAACAGCAAATTTAGTGTAAAAAAATTTATTTAACTTGCTGTCCGATTTTTGGGGGTAACTATAATTCTTGTCTTGCACAAGATAAATAAAAAAAAGATATGAGTGAAATATTTTTATGTTAAATGATCAAAAACGGTGAACGATGCGTTTGAATGTGTAATTGTTGTAATAATTTTTTTATACATAACTTAAAAACAATAAAACCGTATTGAAAAGTGATTGATGTGAAAAAACTATATTTTTATAATTGTTTGAAAGTATAGATAATATTTTTAAATTGTGCGACATTTTACCCCATACACATGGGTTCTGTTCAGGTCCAACCGTCAAAATGATAAGAATAAGGTCAATAATAATAAAGTCTTTACTCAGCTTTTCAGCCGTGGGGTTTTTGAATTTTATGCTTTTTGTTTTTATTGACGACTCAACTTTTGTCTCAGAAATATGTGATAATGCTATCGATGATGATAAAGATGGATTAATTGATATCAATGATCCGGATTGTATATGTGAAATAATTCAGCCTAAATCACTGATCCCAAATCCTTCATTTGAAGATAAAAATTGTTGTCCTTCCAGTAGAAGTCAGCTCAACTGTGCGTCTGTATGGATTCAGGCTTCTGAACCCACCACTGATTACTTACATACCTGCGGATGGATGGGCTGGCCGGAATTTCCTCCACCCAGACCGTTTCCAGATGGTGAAGGAATTGTAGGGTTCAGAGATGGCAGGGTAGGTCAAAACGGCAGTAATCCCGAGACGAGTTGGAAAGAATATGCCGGTGCTTGTCTGCTGAGTCCTTTGATTGCCGGCAAATCATATTTGTTTGAATTTTATATCGGATTTGTCAATGATTTATATTCACCGCCACTCAACATTACTTTTTTTGGAACCACAGATTGCGCAAACCTTCCTTTTGGCGTTGGTAATGTCAGACTTGGGTGTCCTACTAATGGACCTAATTGGGTACGATTAGGGTCAAAATTTGAAGGCGGAGGTGGATTAAACACCTGGGTGAAATCATCCATCATGGTGCGTCCTGACCAAAATATAAATGCCATTGCTATAGGACCAGACTGCCCTGGCGTGCAAAGCCCTGTGAGTATTTATTATTATTTTGATAATTTGGTGTTGGCCGACCTTGCTTCTTTTCAGTTTCAAATAGCTGAAATTTCCCATCCTTGTTCTCCCAGTTTTCTTCTGGAAGTGCCTTCTCAACCCGGATTGTCTTACAAGTGGTACAAAAATGGCATAGCTTTATCAGGTGAATCCGGATCAAAATTAAAGAAGACACACGGTGAAGGTGAATATCAGGTCAGAACCATAAATGAAGAGGGATCATGCAAAATGACTAAAATATACAGTTTTAAAAAGCCGGTCATCCAAAAAAGTGATCAGAAAATCATTTGTAAGGACGATACTTACAAATTTGGAAATAGAATCCTGACAAAAAGCGGAAGTTATCAGTATACTTTTAAATCTAAAGATAACTGTGACAGTATCGTACATCTTGATTTAAAAGTGTTGGGTGTTTTGGAAGATTCCTTGAGTGTAAAAATATTTGAAGGGGATAGTTTCAGGCTTGGGAAAAACAGATATAAAACTAAAGGAAACCATATTGTACACCTTGAGTCTTCAATCGGCTGTGATAGTATAGTCCTACTTACTCTTGATTATTACAATGTTTTATTTCCAAATATTTTTTCTCCCAACGGCGATGGGATTAATGATGACTTTTTCATTTACGGAGATGACGGATTACTTGATAATGTGAATGTTAGCATTTATGACAGGTGGGGGATACAATTGTTCAGGGGTACTTCATGGGATGGGAAATACAAAGGAAATGATGTAAGTCCCGGCGTTTTCACTTTTACAGCAAATATCAAACTCAGCGATGGGGCACAAAAGTTGTTTTCTGGTTCGGTTACTCTCATCAGATGATGAAAAATATCTCTTCATATTTAATATAACATCCCCGGTAACAGCCACCATTTTACTGAATGATTACTGATCGCCTAGCAATTCTTTGCGTGAAGTTACATACCCGCGCCACTTGGTCAATACATTGTTAAAATCGTCAGGAAGATTGCATTCAAAATACATTTTTTCAAGGGTAATCGGGTGAATGAAACTTAAGCTCCGTGCGTGCAGAGCCTGTCTTGGCATAATCTCCATACAATTATCCACAAACTGTTTGTATTTAGTAAATATTGTACCTTTTAGTATGCGGTCTCCCCCATATTTGGCATCATTAAAAAGAGGGTGACCGAGATGTTTCATATGCACACGAATCTGATGGGTACGACCAGTCTCAAGATGACATTTGATGAAGGTAACATAATATAGTTTTTCTATCACTTCATAATGAGTGACAGCATGTTTGCCTCGATCGGCATCCTGGTGAACAGTCATGATCAACCTGTCTTTTTCGTGTCTACCAATAAAGCCGGTCACTGTACCTGATTCTTCTGCAACATCTCCCCAAACAAGAGCTACATACTCTCGTTCGACAGTATGATCAAAAAACTGTTTGGCAAGATGGGTCATGGCGTAGTCATTTTTAGCAATAATGATAAGGCCTGATGTATCTTTGTCTATTCTGTGTACGAGTCCGGGCCGGTCTTCTTTGTTGCCTTTGAGTAGTGGCAATTCATGATGCATAAAGTGATGAAGCAATCCATTGACAAGAGTTCCGGTATCATTGCCTGTACCGGGATGAACTACCAGACCGGCAGGCTTGTTGATCACCATCAGATATTCGTCTTCGTAGTAGATGTCTAATGGGATATCTTCCGGCAATAGGTTAGATTCTTCATCCGGATTGGTGGGAAGCACAAGAGATATTTCGTCTCCGGGTTTTACCTTATAATTGGGTTTTATTTCACGGTCATTTACTAGAATACAACCTATTCTTATTGCATTTTGTATACGATTGCGGGATACTTTTTCCAGTCTGTCTATCAGAAATTTATCAATTCTTATCTGCGTTTGTTTGGGATCACAAATGATACGCTGGTGTACATAGAGTTCATCTGAAGGCTCCAGGTCAATACTTTTTATTGCTGCCATATTCGTTTAAAATTCTTCACCTGTAAATCTCCAGGTCACGCCAAAATCCCATCTGATGATATCAGTAGTACTTTTTTTGAGGTCAAAAAGGTCAAGAGTACTTTCAGTGATGGTATTACTTTCATCTAGGACATAATATTGTTTACTCAACCCAGGCAGGTAATTTGCCCTTAAATTTAGGTATAATGATGGGCTCACCGGATAATTAAGTCCAGCAGCAACTCCATAAGTAAGTGATAAACTTCCTTTTTCAATATTGCTATCTGAAGATTCATTATCATCAGTGATGGTCTTATTTGTAGTGGTGAAAAGCCATTTGTAGCCAAACATTGCTTCTACATAAAACTCTGTCTTGCCTAAATATATTTTGGGATAAAATCTTAATTTACCATTAAACCCGATCAATTGGCTTATAGTGGTATAATCAAAATCTACCAAATCGAAATCAAGTGGCTCCTGAATTATGTATTTGCCGCTTCTTCCTAAACTCTGATAATATGAGCTAATTCCCCAAAATACTGGAGTTTCTGTTTTCAACTGCCTTAAAAACCCTGCTTCCACTCCCAATTTTACATCCTGGACATTCCTACCGAAAAATCCTGTTGCTTTATTCAATGTAACATTACCTTCCAGAAAATTTACCTTTGACTGGCCAGAAATAGCCGCACAACTCCCAAAAAGGAGAAAAAAGAATATCAAAACGACATTATACATAACAGCGGAATTAATCCTGCAAGTTAATAAACTATATTATCAAATTAAAATGAAACTAAAATATGGCATAAATATATACATCATCATATCAGCTTATTCTGCACTTTCTGTAGCTACGACCTCCATATTTATCTTATCCACTTCCTTATCTATATAATACAAACTTTGACCTCCCTCACCTATGATTTTGATCCTGTCAAGTATCGTCCTGATAACCGCTTCTTCTTCTCTCTGCTCATCAACGTACCATTGAAGAAATTGCTGGGTATTATAATCATTTTCTTCTTGGGCGAGTGTGAGGAGATTGTGAATGGATTGTGTCACAAATCTCTCCTGCTCAAACACTTTTTTGAATGCTTCCTGGATGCTGCTATACACGACAGGAGGTTGAGGTATGGCAGATGTCACGGGATGAACTCCGGATTCACTCATGTATTCATAAATTTTCAACATATGCATACGCTCCTCATCCGACTGTCTAAGGAAAAATTTTTTGCATCCTTCCAGCGCTTTGTCATCACACCAATATGCCAGTGCCAGATAAAAACTAGACGCATAACCTTCATTTCCGATCTGCTTGTTTAATGCTTCCTGAATTTTTGGACTTAAATCTATCATTATTCTAAAATTATATTAAAAGTTTAAAACTGTGTATCCAACAAAAAGTTTCTAACTGAGTAACTTCATTAATTATTTAGAATCAGTCTATTACCTTTGACTCTATCCCTTGTCCTAATCTTAAAACAGCATCAATAAAAATATCAAAGTCTTCTGTGATACTTCTATGATTCGTGATAGCCACCCTAATGGCGTACTTACCGTCCAAAAAAGTAGATGAAGGGGAAGCAATACCTTGTTCCTGTATATCCATGACAATCTCCTTATTTATATGGTTGAGATGGTTTTCTGGCAAATTTCCTGGATTATATCTAAAACAAACGATATTAAGTGGTACCGGTGCGAGCAGCTCAAGATCTTCATGTGCTTCTATCTTTGAAGCCAGATATCTGGCCTGAAGTATGTTTTTTTCTATCTGCTCAGCATATTTTATGATACCATGCTCCTTTATACTCATCCAAACTTTAAGAGCCTTAAATCCTCTCGACAATTCTATACCAAAATTATTGAGACTATCAGGTCCTGCTGCCAAGCCTCTATCGTGGTTTAGGAGATAAGATGCTTGTATGGAAAAAGCTTCCCTGTGAGCATGATTGTTTTTGATAAGGACACATGCTACCTCATATGGCATATACATCCATTTATGAAGGTCGAATGCTACGCTATCAGCTGATTCAATAGCTTTCAGTGCATCCTGATATGATGGTAACAGTTTTGCCAAAGCTCCGAATGCCCCATCAATATGGAGCCACAGTTTATATTTTTTACAAATACTGCTGATGCTACTGAGGTCATCAATAGACCCTGTATTTACCGTACCAACATTACCTACTACACAAAATGGAAGGAAACCATCTGAAATATCTTGTAATATCTGCTTTTCCAAAATACTTATTTGTATTTTATACTGTCTGTCCACAGGTATTTTCCTTATATTGTTACTTCCTATGCCGATTACTTCAGCAGCCTTCATGACGCAGCTATGGGTTTCTGTGCTGACGTAAATAACAGGTTTTTTTATTTCAGCTTGCATCCCATTTTTTCGCACATCAGGTAACATTGTATTTCTTGCCACAATGAGAGCTGTTGTATTGGCCATGGAGGCTCCGCTGAGCAACATGCCGGATGAATCTTCCGGAAATCCCATCATTTCCTTGCACCAGTTGACTACTTGCTTATCCACATACAGAGCACTTTGCTCTCCAATAGTTACATTTGGATTCATGGCAGATGCAAGCATATCAGCCATCACGCCCATGGGTGTACCAGTTCCTTGTACCCAAGCCCAAAATCTGGGGTGAATATTGCCTTTAGTATATGGGAATATATGGTTTTTAAACTGTTGATAAACTTCAAGTGGTTCCATGGCTTCATCAGGTAGATTTTCTGTCAAAAATTCTTTAGAAGCCTGAGGGAAGGGTTTCCATACAGGTTGATTTCTTATATTCATCAGGAAATCTATTACGTCATCTATCATACAATGTCCAAGAGTACGCATCTCTTCCCAGTTCTCCGGATCAAGTGTCTTTTCTGTCATATTATTTTATTATTTGTAATCCCCACTCCTGAAACCTATAGTTTTTTTATGTATCATTTCGGATTCCTTGACTTGGGCTAAAGTAGACAAGTCCTCTGGCTGGATAAAATTTAATTGATTTTTTTTGCGGTCATCTGCAAAAGTTGAAGAAATCCTAAGATTTTGATTTTTAATTATTTCGAGTATAACTTTCCTTACATAGCGGGCATTTCCGAAGTATTTATCTCTTTTAGTATAAATATCTGTCATGGCGTGATGAAGGATTCCTGTTGCTTTTGCAGATAGTTTATACCCGGCATCATCCAGCATGCTTAAGCTTATGGCTTCAAGTTCTGCAGGAGTATAGTCATTAAATCGCAAAGTTTTATCAAATCTGGAGCTAAGTCCAGGGTTAGCCTTTAGAAATATATCCATATTGTCTGGGTACCCTGCCACAAAAATAAAAAACTGCCCTCTGAGATCTTCCATTCTTTTTAATAAAGTCTGAATAGCTTCATTTCCAAAATCACCTTGCAAGCCATTAAAGTTACTAAGCGCATATGCTTCATCAATAAAGAGAATTCCACCAAGAGCTTCATCAATTTTTTCGCTGGTCTTTATAGCTGTCTGGCCAACAAAACCTGCTACCAAACCTTGTCTGTCAGTTTCTACTATATGTCCTCTTTCAAGAATGCCAAGGGCTTTGTATATGCGGGCAAGTATTCTGGCTACAGTCGTCTTTCCGGTACCTGGATTTCCTACCAATACCGTATGCATCGAGAAGGCTGATAGTACATTTTTTCCGGATTCTCTGTAATATCTCACCAAACTGGCCATTTCTTTGATCTGATTTTTAATATTTTCGATTCCTATAAGTTTATCCAGATCAGCAAGAGCCTGGTTAAGTAAGATTTCATCAACTGGAATATCCGGTAGTGTGATTAATGTTTTTGTTTTGAGTTCTGCAACGTCTGATACTTGTACTTCAGATAACTCTACTTTGCTAAGTTTTGAAGGATTTTTTCGATTCATAATGCGGAGTGCCATATTGAGCTTAGCTTTATCCAGCAGATCCTGAACAAAACGTGCGTTACCGAAAGACTTATCTCTTTCTCTGTACGCTGCTGTAATGATCTCTTGAAGAATGACAAAACTCTCGGGGGTAAATTTTATTTCACGCATTTTTGCAGATGATTCAGCAATTAGCATAAGTTCCTGAGGGAGATAATCAGAAAACTCAAAAAAGTGTTTAAACCGTGATCTCAGACCTGGGTTGGATTGGATAAAGTTTTTCATCTCTTTGGGATATCCAGCTACTATTACCGCCAGATCACCTTTCCCGTTCGACATTTCTTTTACAAGAATTTCAATCACTTCGCGACCAAAATCTTTACTGTCATCATTTGACCTAGCCAATGCGTATGCTTCATCAATAAAAAGAACACCTCCTCTTGCCTTCTCTATTACTTCTTTTACTTTTGGAGCAGTCTGACCTATGTACTCACCGACCAGATCAGCTCTGTCAACTTCTGTAACATGACCCTTAGATACCAGTCCCATCTTTTTATACAATAGCCCCATCATCTTTGCTACCGCAGTTTTGCCGGTACCAGGATTGCCGATGAAAACTGAATGAATATCGATCTTCTCTTTTTCTTTAAACCCTTTGTCTTTTCTGAGCTGTAAGAATTCCAGATATTTGGCATGGTCCCTGATTTTCTGTTTTATTTCTGTCAGCCCGATGAGGTTGTTCATTTTTTCAAATACTTCATCAAAGGTTTCATCCGACGATTCCTCAGAAATCTGAGATGCTATCCCCTTTTTGGGAATTTGGATATTTGCCTGCCCTTCAATAAACTCATCACCCACTTCAAAATTAATAACAGCAATTAATTTATCCATAAACACTACCTCTATACTGTAATCTCCTTGTTTCCAGGAGCCTTTAGTATTTGCTCCCCATCCAGCTGTAATTTTTATTGTTTCATCTTCCTTCTTCACATTTTGAAGCCGTGTTACTTGCCCTTTAAGCTCCCTGCTTCCATTATAAAATCTTACGAATAACTCACAATGCCAGTTTTCTTCATTAATTCTATTACTTAAAAATATTTCACTGTAAATGTACCTCGTTTCTTCATTAGAAAAGGCACTGAAGTAAGTCCTTTCCTCTTCCATCACATCATCGTATTGACCTTCATATAAACGTACAGAGTTAAGTGATATGTATGGAATATTGTCCTCTATCGAACTATAATCTCCGATATCTTCTATATAAAAGTACTTGGTACTTACTTTTTCTCCTCCTATCCAAGCTTCCCAATAATACGTTCCTTTTTTCCAGAATGAGCCATCTTTTTTATTACCCCAACCTTCCCTGATAAAAACTACATTATCAAATTTACTTATTTTTTTTCTAAAACTCAGGGCACAGATTTGTTTCTTAATATTTTTAATTTCAAAACATTTCAGTTCAATATCAACTTCCCAGACATCTCTGTCGAATAGTTTATTGTAAAAAGACAGTTCTGTGTAGATGTATGTAGTTTCGTATCTGTCATAAACCTGACGATATTTCTTTTTGTTGTCGGCAAGCCACTCAGTGGATGCGTACACACGAAGTTCCTTAAATTTGTAAGTTTTGGTTTCGGCAGATTGATGCTGGTCTTCCATCAGTAATCGGTTATGGCGATACGAAAATAATGGAAATATTGTAAATATTACAATTTTACCTTGTTTTTTGTGATTTCAAATTCCTGATTGTTAAAAATATATTTTTGAGGTACAGTAGAATCTTTATGTAGCGCGCCACAGATTACCTTTTGTATAATAATTTTGGATTAAAACCTTTGATATTTTTGTTGTTATTAATTTTGCCATTCTATATAAATGTGAAATAGTTGAAATGATCTTAAAGAAATATTACTTTTGATATAAATATACATTGTTTATACGATGATGAATGAATGGCTATCAAATACCAATTTGCTGCTAAAGGACTTGTTTTATACCCTATTTCCAGATCTTTGCCTTGCATGTAATAAAGAGCCCAAATCTTCAAAAGCATCATTTTGCATTGAATGTATGCTCGAAATGCCCTACACGGATCATTTTTTTCAAAAAGATAA
>JAYTNJ010000048.1:0-15292 GCA_043748345.1 Saprospiraceae bacterium | reverse complement strand
CTTCACGGGCATACAGAGGATTCGATACCCGCATATTTGCTAAAGCGGGCTATACCTCCTTTAATCTGGGGACCAGTAATCAGTCACCTGAACAAAGTTATTATCTGCTACAAAAGTACGTTGTAAAACTGCAACCCAAAACAGTCATTTTTGAAGTCAATCCTGATATTTTTTCCGGCGATGGGGCGGAATCAGCGACAGATATCATCACGCACTCAAAACCTGATATTGAACTTCTAAAAATGACATGGGCTGTCAGAAATATCAAAGCTGTAAATGGTTTTATTTTTTCTTGCTTAAGATACATTTTTTTTGTCGGTAAACAAGATAAAGTCGATTCTGAAAATGTCAGTAACCCATATGTTCCGGGGGGGTATATAGCTACAAAAGATTCCATGTATAATGAAGATAAAGGAAATGCCTATTATTGTGAGTTGAATGATGACCAATTGGCAGCTTTTGATAAAATCGTCAAATTTTTACATACAAAAGAAATCAGGACTTTGTTGGTGCAGGCACCTGTCGTAGAAAAACTATACAATACCTGCCCTGAAAATGAAAAATTTGACAAGCTCATGAAAAATAAAGGCATTTACTATAATTTTAATCTCAGTCATCACTATTTTGGTTCAGAAAAATTGACCGGTACACGGTTTGACCTTGGGACAAAACTAACAGAAACAACTTATTTCTCAGACGGACAACACCTCAATCAGAAAGGGGTGGAAATATTTAATGAATGGCTATTAAAATTGTTGAAATAGGGACTACATTAAAAAATCAATTAATGCGTTGCTGCAAGAGATCAGATATTCAGCCAATAATTTAATTTCAGGACCACAGCCCGGTTTTTATTGATAAAAGCTGCATCAGTAAAATAGTTGTCAGAGTACACAATAAAAAGATCACTCATGGGTCTGTATCTCCACTGAAGACGACTATTGATATTGAAGTTGTCAGCCTGTGAATTCCATTGGATAAAAGTGGTCCAGAAAAGATTATTGGTAAAGTTTACTTCCATTTGGGGAGCTACCAACCAGAATTTCTGATTGCCATAAGGACTGGGAAATTTCAGATCGTTGTATTCCACAGACATGGTCAATGAAAAATATGGCTGTTTGCGGGCATTGATCATGATGTTGATCCTTTTATAATCAGCACTATAAAACTTTCCGTACGTCGCTCCCATTGACGCCACAAAATTTTTCCTAGTGTCTGTGGAAAGGCGTAGTTCTGCATTATTATATTGATATCTTTCTGCTTTCAAAGGTTCAGCATTCTTGTCATCAACAAATTTAAACGGAAACAAAAGATTTACATCAAAAATACTATAGCTTAAATTAATACTGGCTGAACTTTTAAATTCCCAGTTGACAAAATATTTTAAATTCAGTTCATTGAAATTAAATTTTTCGTCATAGTTCAGAAAACTAACACTGCCTAGTGTAAACTTATTCAATACTCCTTTAGATGGATACCATGAATAATTGGTCTCATTATAAACTATATTAAAACCCATCCTAATCACCGTATCTCTGGCAGCGTCATAATTGGATACTCTATTCACAAAGCCTACATCGGCATAATAATTTTTGCCTGTAAAACCTATATCAAAAAAGGAAATAAAATTTCTTCCATAATGTCCACCTCCAAAGTTGCCAAAAATATTATCGGTGGTAATTCCGGGTTTTGCACTATAGTGACCACTCAACCAGCCCTGGATGATCCCTGATTTGGATGAGTAAGACAAAGCAAGACCTGCATTTCGTCCAAAAGCTCCCAGTGGATCAGCTTTTTTCTCTTCATTGGTCTGAAATGCAAATCTATTGGTGAAATATCCTTTAATAATAGACCTGTCAAGGATTTGCTTGTTAAAGGTAAAAGTTGTAAAGTTATCAGCAGAACTTTTTCCTTTTCGTCCTGTCTGGATGTTCATGAGACCAAAACGAAGCTTCTTGGATATATTGCCTGTAAGTCTGGCTCCAAAAAGAATAGGAACACTTTGTCCGTTTTTACTTCCTATCCTTCGAGAATAAAATGGTCTGACAACTGGTGCTCCAAAATTGGAGAAAAGATCATCATTCTCTAGAAAAAAGACCCTTCGTTCCTGGAAAAAAATAGAAAATCGCGTTAAATTTGTCACTTGCTGATCAACTTCCACATTAGAGAAGTCCGGATTGACAGTCAAATCAAGATTAATAGATGAAGAGACCGCTACTTTTGCGTCCAATCCTGCATTGAAAGTTGCATTTGTATTGACACCATTTTCATGATCCGCATTGATACCTGATGTGATGTATGGATTTACTGACAAACTACTGCCTCCCACCGGCGGGTTATTATCCCAAACCATCTGCCCCAAATAACCCAGGTCAGTACCCCTGAACTGTAAAGGCATATTTGTCCAGGTGTGAAACTCATTTTTGGACCTTGCCGATCTTATAAAATTTATACCCCATACTTTTTTTGTCTGGTCATACCTGAGTATAGAGAAAGGTATGGCTATTTCTGCTGTCCAGTATCCATCGTGTACTTTGGTACTGCTAAACCAGGTATTATCCCATGTAATGGTAATTTCATCATTTGAATTACCTATGAGGCCTTCAGTCTGAGAATTATAAGGTGTGACTGAAAAAAAAAATCCATTGGTCTTAAGATTGACCGGATCCAAGACTATTCCTATGCCATCAGCCAGTCGAAGTCCAAGATCGCGTTTAAGTGATTGTACCATATTGCCTCCTTCAGACTCATGAACCAATACTCCGAAGTACAAATATTTTTCATCATAAGTGACCTGGATCTCCGTTTTCGGTTCACCTAGTGATTCATTGGATGGAAATTTCATCCAGAAATCCGTATTCTTAACAGCTTTTCCCCAAATATTTTCATCCAGAAGGCCGTCCAATTTAATGGGTTCAACAGTTTTTGAAATATTTATAATCTTATCACTATTATTTATCTCATCGCCAGGAGGATTAATGGCATAGAGTATGAAAACACTAAAAGTCCAAAACAAGACGGCAAAAAAAAACTTCATTCATAAAATTGAACCGCAAATATATGATTTTTAGCGAGATGTATTTATGGTATTGTTTTACATTTTCAAACCAATACTTACATTCTGAGTTGAAAAAGTTTGAAAAAGGGGAAGATTGATTACATCGCAAAGTGAAAAAATGAAACATCAGAAAACTCATTAAAATACTGCATAACCAAAAGTTATTCTTGCCCGAATGCCGGAGCTGGTAAAATTTCTGAAATTAAGTCGAACCTCAATATCTATAAACTCTTCAGACATTAATTTTTTAAGCTCCGTGGTACTGCTGAGCATCCGGAGTTGGCTGCCAGTCGTAAGCGGTACGATATCAACATAATACATCTCCCGTTTGAAGCTGGGGTCCTTACGTGATATGGCATAAACAGATACCCTTTCAACAAAATCAAAATTCAAATCCTGAAACCGGGATTGAATCAGTCCACGGGAAGCCAGGACATTCTGAATGGCTGATGTATCTATATTTCTGTTGTCAGCAGTTTGTTTATAAAAGGTTGGTACATTTCTGACAGTAAAATAATGCGTTTCAATCGTATTTAGTCCTGAAGGGATGTCAAATTCAGCATCCAATGCTACTTCATACCTGACGACTGTTTCTTTATCACAGGAAGAATGTAACAGCAATAATATTGTCCCCAAGAATAACCACCTAATCATTAAACTAAACAGATGTATTTACCTTTAAACAATGAAAAATTGATAATTATTGTTATTATTTTTCTGTAGATGGATTATATAATCTTAAAATATAAATAAAATCAATCTATATATTTTATAATTTTACAATACGACCTATATTGCAGAAAATTATTTTGGTCCTTTTTTTGTAAGAAGTATATTCAGAAAATCTAAAAGAATAGTAGTAAGCATGGGTGAACAAAAAGTGTCCTTAGTCAATGATCAGAAACAAATGCAGAAATTTGTAAAATCATTGCTAAATGATGTGACAGCATTAGAATATATGCTTGACAATGATTGGTTTGAATCGGACGTAGTGCGGTTGGGGGCAGAGCAGGAAATGGTCATGGTGGATAAAACCACTTTTAAACCATCACTGGTGGCCATGGAAGCACTGGAAAAAATGCAACATTATCCATGGGTAGAAACAGAACTTGCCAAGTTTAATCTCGAAACAAATATAGAACCACGAGTCTTCGAAAAGGATTGTTTTACTCAATTAGAAAACGAAAATACAGAAAAAATAAATAAAATTCAGGAGGTACTTGATGGCATGAATACATCTATAGTACTGACTGGTATTCTGCCTACTTTGCGCAAATATCATCTCGATATGGAAAATCTCACCCCTAAAAAGAGATATTTTGCCCTAATGGAAGCGCTCAACAAACAATTGATTGGTCAATCTTACGAACTAAGGATAGTAGGTATAGATGAGTTGCTGGTAAAGCATAGTTCGCCTTTGCTAGAAGCCAGCAACACAAGTTTTCAGGTACATCTGCAGGTCGCCCCCAATGATTTTGTTAAAATGTATAACATTGCCCAGGCTTTGGCAGGGCCCATGATGGCAGTATCAGCAAACAGCCCGATTGTATTTGGAAAAAGATTGTGGCACGAGAGTAGAATAGCATTATTCCAGCAATCACTAGATACCAGAACTTCGCACGATCATATGAGGGAGAGAAGTCCAAGAGTCAGCTTTGGGCGTGATTGGTTACATAACTCTATCATGGAGATATATAAAGAAGATATAGCCCGATTCAGAGTATTGCTCAGTAGTGATGTTGAAGAAGATTCGATAGACATGATAAAAAATGGAAATGTGCCTAAACTACGTGCCCTTCAGGTGCATAATAGTACTGTGTACCGGTGGAACCGCCCATGTTATGGTATCAGCGAGAACGGTAAGCCACATCTTAGAATCGAAAACCGAATACTACCTTCCGGTCCGACAGTAATTGACGAAATAGCTAATGCTTGCTTCTGGCTCGGATGTATGGTAGGTATGGCTTTGGAAGTGGATGACATACGCACTAAAATGTCTTTTGCAGATGCCAGGGATAACTTTGGAAAAGCTGCCAAGTTTGGTATAGACTCCAAGTTTACCTGGTTTCATGACGAAAAAATCTCAGCTGAAAATCTCATCATAGACCTTTTACCTGTCGCAAGAAAAGGACTTGAATCCAGAAATGTTGACAAATCAGATATAGACAAATACCTCTACATCATAGAACAAAGGGCCATTAAAAATATGACCGGAGCCAGATGGATGCTCAGAGCCTTCACTAAACTGCATGAAAATACTAATACTGATGAGGCATTGAGCGTCCTTACAGCTACGATGATTCAAAATCAACAGTCCAACAAACCTGTTCATGAATGGGAGCTGCCCAGTATTGACGATCTGAAAATGTACAGGCCATCACATCTCAAGGTATCTGAGTTTATGCTGACAGATTTATACACTGTTCAAAAAGATGATATTGTAGATCTGGTAGCAGAACTCATGGATTGGAATACTATCAGATACACTCCGGTAGAAGATTCTAAAGGAAAATTGGTAGGACTTGTGACAGCAAGATTGCTTCTGAGACATTTTATGAAATCTAAGCAGTCTAATTCTAAAAAAACAACCCTGGTTTCCGAAATAATGATTCAGGAGCCTATAACAGTAACTCAGGATACCAATATAATGGATGCTATGAAACTGATGCGCGAAAATAATATTGGGTGCCTTCCTGTAGTAAACGGTGACGAATTGGTAGGATTAATATCTGAAATGGAATTTTTACGAATTACTGCCAGATTATTAGATAGAGTATAACTCACAGTCATTTAAGTTATTACGTATATAGCACGATAATAATATATGAATTTTAATAATTTTTATATAGCTTGATATAGAAATTAAATTTACTAAAATAGTTTGTTTGTACACCTTAATAATTGATGACATTGGTAGCATAATTATTTAATTACTGAAAAACACAACCAAAGTATCTGCTTCCATATGATGTACCAAACTATGTCTTAATTTAACGAAGAATACAGTATTTTAAAAATACTTAAATTAAAATAATTTTTATTTCCAATTATATTTTACTTTTGATTCAATAAACAAATTAGAACATGAAAACTAAAATACTGATTTTATTCTTTTTGATATTATCGCAAGTACATCACCTGTCAGCTATTGAAATAATAAATAGATCTTGTAGTATAAATCCACCAAAATACGAAGTAAATATAAACCTGGAAAAAATTACCAGGCCTGCAGGTATTGTTAATATTAAAGCAGTTCTTGTCATTTGTGATCATTACGTAACACCTGAAAATAATGGTATTGCGCAAAGTCTTAGGGTTGATCTCGGCACACTGTCACAGATGTTGGATATACTCGAAAAACGCAATATTGCCACAGTACAAAAAACTGTAATACAGGGCACAAAAGCAACTATGGCAAACGTGGTAAACACTCTCAAATCGATACAATGTGGACCTGACGATATTATTTTATATTACTTTTCCGGACATGGATTGATGGAAAAAGGCAAAACATATATGTTGACAGCGGATGAGCAAAATTTAGGAAGGGAGGAAGTGGCATCCATCATCGATTCAAAAAAGGCTCGTTTGAACATACTTATTTCAGATTGTTGTTCAAATTCTATAGACGGTTTATCCGCTTCGCGAAGTATAAGTAGAAGTGGTCAAAAAATTGAAGCAGGAGAATTTGATCAAATATATAAAGATTTGTTTTTAGGGTATAAGGGTATGATGCATTTATCAGCTGCAACAGAAGGCGAATATGCATACTCTAATAATGATTATGGTGGTTTTTTTACATATCATTTCATTAAAGAAGGTTTGATTAAGAAACCTGTCAATAACTGGACACAGATTTTTAATGATTCCAAAGACAAAACTTCTCAAATGTTTATGCGTATGCCGGCTGACGACAGAGCAAAACTTGCCCAGGAAGGTATCAAAAATCAAACCGCAAAGGCATATTCTTTGCCAAAGTCAAAGTCAGATATTAATAATAATACCAATCAACCACCCGTTAACAATGTCTATCCACCACGAGGTGAAATCAATATCTTTAATTACACAGATAACGATGTCACTTTTTTTGTTGACAATAATGACCCTGCAAAGGAATGGGTGGAGTCTAACGTAAATGTAATGTCTGTAAGTGCCGGTAAAAGTGTTTTGATAAATCAGGGTTTAGCCACTGTAGGATATGATTTTGAAGGTCAGGATTATTACTTTGACCTCGAGCAAGGAGAATATTTTTTGGCAATAGATGAAAATGGAAGTTTAGAGATGTTTTTAAAGGACGAAAACATAGACGAGTCTAATTTTGAATCCGTGGCGATTACTGATTTTAATAATCTCTTTACCGGGGATTGGGAATGGGATGATGCCAAATCGGGTGATGTCATAGTAACTTCTTTTGATACTGAAACCTTTATTGACAGTTATCCGGATGAAGCCGATAATCAATCTGGTAGTTGGGTAGTAAGAAAACAAGAAATAGAAGGAACTGAGTACAATTTTATTACTTTTATATATGATAATGAAGGTACTCCAATGATTTTGGATTACATTATCGAATATGATGAAGAATATCCTGACCAGATGCAATTGGTATTCATAAGTGCATTTGAGGGTGATATACAGATACCATATGAAGAAGCTGAAGAGTTTCTTGAGCCTGCTGTGATGATGTATAGAGTACAATAATTATTGAAAAGTGCTGTAGAATTAAAACTTACATCACTTTGAAAGATGTAAGTTATTGTATTTCTATATCCAACATACATCTGAAATGTCCTTTGGGGCACGCATCAAATCCTAACTTTGAACATGGCCTGCATGAAAGATCATAGACCTGCAAATCCGTATGACCATCAGGATGATTGTTGCCATAATACGGATACATACCGAATTCTGGAATTGTATTGCCCCATAAAACTAAAATTTCTTTCTGCATTGCTGCAGCAATATGCATAAGACCTGTATCTCCTGTATAGATTTTTATGGCATGTTTGATCATGCCGGCACTGACTCCTAAACCAATCTTTCCGCAAAAGTTAACCACTTTTTCAGGAAACAAGGTAGAAATTTCATTTGCAATCTCATTCACATCTTTTCCACCCAAGAGGACAGTAGAATGTTTGTACATCGAAATGATTTCTATACATTTATCTTTTGGAATACGTTTAGTAAAATATGTTGCTCCTAAAACCAACACCTGATATTCGGAAAATCCTCTTACCAGTTCTTGTGCATCGTATTCGTCTTCAGGCATAATAAAATAATCCAACCCTTCTCCATCATCTTTTATACCTATTTCGGCCATTGATTCAAAATATCTGTCAATCAGATGTTTGTCTTTAGGAAGTCTGTTGATCTTAAGATTTACGGCCAGCCACTTACTTACGTTGAGTTTATTGTATTGTATCGTCCTTACTCCAAGTGCCTGAGATATTCTGATGGACCTTATATTCTTTTGCAAATCGATCACCAGATCAAATCCTATACATTTTAATATCTCAATAGTTTCATCAGGATTTTCATTCAGCCGATGAATTTTATCGATATAGGGATTTTCATGGATAACATGAGCAAAAGATGCCTTAGTCAGATAATGGATCTCAGCATTTAATTGATTTTTTATACACCTCACTATAGGAGTGGTTAGAACTACATCGCCAATAGATGAAAATCGTATGATCAGGACTTTTTTAATGATGTTTGATTTAGATTTCAAAACAGTATATTAGCAATGTACTATTAAAGAATGAAAGCCGTTAGTTTTATCCTTTATTTATTTACAAAAACAAAGATATACGATTTTTTGTACTTAATCTATGATGAAAGTCATTACTTTAAAAGTCAATTTTAAAGTGTAAATAAGTTCATATTATAATAAAACAACAAGGGGGATGGGTTTGAAATTTATCAATCAAGTCGTTCTATAATACCTGCTATACCTTGACCTCCACCTACACAAGCCGTAACCATACCGTATCGTTGGTTTCTTCTTCTTAATTCATTGATGATCTGAATAGTAAGTTTGGCTCCTGTACATCCAAGGGGATGACCAAGTGCTATTGCGCCACCATTGACATTGACAATATCGGGATTGAGTCCGGCTTCCTGCATTACGGCCAATGCCTGTACCGCAAAAGCTTCATTGAGCTCGATAAGGCTGATGTCATTCAGTGTCAGGCCTGCTTGCTTTAAAGCCTTAGGAATGGCTACAACGGGGCCGATTCCCATATAAAGCGGATCTACACCGCCGACGGAACAGGAAACTAACCTCGCAACCGGTGATAAGCCGAGACGATTGACCATTTCTTCGCTCATAACCAGCACAAAAGCAGCACCATCCGATGTTTGAGATGAGTTGCCGGCAGTGGATATACCGCCCAGTTTAAATGCAGGTTTAAGTTTTGACAATCCTTCCAGCGTTGTATCTGCTCTCACGCCTTCATCAGTGTCTACGATAAATTCCTTTTCTACTCTTTTATTGTTTTCAACATATACTTCTTTTACAGTAACCGGCACTATTTCATCCGTGAATTTTCCATCCCTGATAGCTGCTCCTGCCAGCTGATGAGACCTAACTGAAAACTGATCAGCCTGCTCGCGGGTTATCTGATATTTTCCGGCCACAGCTTCAGCAGTATGTCCCATGCTTACATGATAATTTATATTTTGCATAGAAGCATTATAGCTTGGGGTCAACTTATACCCGGTCATCGGAAGCAGAGACATAGATTCTGCACCTCCCGCTACGTAGCAATGCCCCATTCCTGCATTGATTTTTGCAGATGCAATGGCAATGGCCTCAAGTCCTGAAGCACAATATCTATTAATAGTCATCCCCGGTACTTCCTGACCTAATGCTCTGGCTGCGATAAGCCTTCCAACCTGTAGGCCTTGCTCTCCTTCAGGATTAGCACAACCCACGATGACATCGTCTATTTCCTTGGGATCAAGCAAAGGTACCTGAGACGCCAGATAAGTAAGTATGTCCACAGCTAGATCATCTGACCTATAGTTGCGGAATCCACCTTTTTTTGCTTTTCCGACGGCAGATCTGAATCCTTTTATAATATATGCATTCATTTTTATGTCTTTTTGATTGTTTGGTACAATAGATTTAATTTCGCAATGGTTTATTATTCATCAGGAGATACTGGATTCTGTCGAGCGTCTTCTGATTTCCCAGCAACTGAAGGAATGCTTCTCTTTCTATATCCAGTAGATACTGTTCTGATACTTTCTGTTGCCCGGTAAGATCACCTCCACATAAAACATATGCCACTTTTTTCGCAATTTCAAGGTCATAAGCTGACATATACTTACCCAGATAAAATTCATTTAGAGCCGTATAAAGAGTGCCTAAACCACCTCGACCTAATACCGTCACTTCTTTGGCAATCGGAGCAGAATAATGTTTTGCCAATTCCAATACTTTTTCTTTAGCAGTACTCAACACGCTGCTAAGATTTATCTCGACTACATCCCGTTCATGAAGTAAATATCCATATTTGAAGCCTTCATATGCAGAAGTAGAGACCTGCGCAGTAGCAATAGTTTTTAACTTCTCTATGAGCGTAGGTATCTGAACATCTCCTTCAAAAAACGAATCAGATGCCCGGACCGCAAACTCTTTGGTTCCTCCGCCACCAGGAATCAAGCCGACACCCACTTCTACCAGACCTATGTACGACTCAGCATGACAAACAGCAGCATCAGAGTGCATCAATATTTCACACCCACCTCCGAATACATATCCTTGTGTGGCAGTAACTACGGGAACCGGTGCATATCGCATTGCCATATTGATTTGCTGAAAACCATTGACCATTTCATCAAGTTTTGCAAAATCTTTTTGCATCGCAACCATTCCTACGTTCATCAGGTTAGCACCTACGGTAAAGTTTTTTGCATTATTACCTATCACGATACCTGCCCAATCACCGCTCTGAGCTATATTAAGGGCTTCCAAGGCTCCTTGTCCTATTCCGTCTCCTATGGCGTTGGCTTTAGATGTAAACTCAAAACATAATACACCATCTCCAATATCATGGATTAGACATTCGGAATTTTTATAGACGGGTGAATTTTTTCTGAAGTTATCAAGATGAATATTTAATTCCGTGCCGGGTATGACTTGATAAGCGCCTGTGTGAAGATCATAATATTTACGTTTCCCGTCTTCAGACTTATAGAAAGATGATATCCCTTTTTTAAGCATTTCGTGAATCCAGTCCGGCACTTTTTCCCCTGCTTTGTTTGCTAGACCTATTGTCTCTTCTATGCCCACCAAATCCCAGTATTCAAATGGACCATAACTCCAGGCATACCCCGCTTTCATGGCATTGTCCAGGCTATATATGTTGTCACTTATTTCAGGAATTCTATTGGCAGCGTATGTCATAAACCCTACAAGCAAGTCCCTGACAAAATGACCCGACTTCTCGTCTGAAGCCATCATTTCTTTGAGTCTTTTGTCCATTATTTCCACCTTTTTCGCAATACCGACAATGGGAATTAATGGTTTTTGAGCTGGTTTATACTCTAAGGTGTTAAAATCAAGAGCAAGGATGACTCTACCCCCTTTATCATCACGCTGATCTGTTTTTTTATAAAAACCCTGGCCTGACTTATCACCTAAAAAATTATTATCTAAGAGGAATTGAGTTGCCTTATGAGTTGATCTGTCCTTCAAAATCTTTACATATTCATCCTCAGGACAATTTGCTATGACGCCTTGTGTCACTTTGACTGAAGTATCAAGGCCCACCAGATCGAGAAGTCTGTAACTACCTGTATTGGGCCAACCTATAGTTTCTCCGGTAATCTTGTCAACTTCCTCGATGGTCAATCCATATTTTTCAGTGAGTTCACCTACTTTATTCCCGCTGTAAAATCCAATTCTATTGGCAATAAATGCAGGAGTGTCTTTACATAACACAGCTTTTTTGCCCAGATATACTTCAGCATAATGCATCCAGAAATCTATAACATCCTTGTCTGTGCCTTTATGCGGTATTACTTCAAATAATGCCATATATCTGGCTGGATTGAAAAAGTGGGTACCACAGAAATTTTTGCTGAAATCCTCGCTTCTTCCTTCAGCAAGCTGTGAAATAGGGATTCCTGAAGTATTGGACGTAACCAGCGAGCCCGGTTTACGCAATGTATCCACTTTTTCGAAAATCTGTCTTTTGATATCCAGTCTTTCAACCACTACTTCTATAATCCAGTCACATGTCGAGATTTTATCTAAATCATCTTCAAAGTTTCCGGTTGTAATACGTGATGCAAAATCTGAATCGTATAATGGGGCTGGTTTAGATTTCATCGCATTGGCCAATGAAGTGTCTGCCATTCGGTTTCTTGCTGATTTTACCGATTTTTGTTTATCGTCAAGATCAAATGGAACTATATCCAACATGATAACTTCAAGTCCTGCATTGGCCAGGTGACAGGCGATACCTGACCCCATAACACCTGTGCCCAAGACCGCTGCTTTTTTTATTCTTCGTGTCATAATTTTATGGCTGAAATGATATTTCTAAATTTTCCATAAAATTAAAGTCTTTTTCCGAAAGAAGTAATTTTTTTATAAAAAATTTAACTCAGAGTTAAATTTTTAACAACATGAAACAAAAAAAGGTGAACCAACTGAATGACCCACCTTTCTATTAACTAACAAATCACCTTTCAATTTTCAAATGACCTTGTTCTGGAAGACTTTGGATTAAATTCAACTTTATCCATTTTTTCAGCTTCGCTGATTCTGAGTTCTTTTTTTTCAACCCAATGTCCTCCCTGAGCCTCTGTAATTTCTTTTACGAGCTCTTGTACCTGTTCAGGTAATACATAATCGATAATACTTAACATGTAATCTTTATTTTTAATTATAACACAAAGGTAAGCCAAAAGATGAAGCAGGTCAAGTTGTTTAACTATAATTTAACAATATAATATTTTGAATATATAAATAATAATTTACCATAACGGTATATTATATTGTTATTTTTTATAAATACAAAATTAATCAAATTCTAGACTTTGAAATCTAGTTGTAAATTATAAATTTTTTAGACAAGAAATTACCCAGGAAAAACTTTTACTATAGTTGGGGACTAGGCAGTTTTTTAATCATGTTTTTAATTGTAGCTCTCCTCTACAAAGAATATATGTGGTAAAGTCACACAGGCAATAAATACCAAAAAAGTACTGATGATAGAGACACCAGGTAAAATGTATTGATGCCCACATATCATCAATAAAAACCCAACAACTGCCAATATTGTGTATGGTGCTGCTTGATGATAATAGTCAACAATTGTAAAATTAGGCCATAGTTTTTTGTAAAAAGCAATTTGATTTAGCAAAGAACCAAGAGAATGCCAAAGTGTAAAATATATCGTAAACCCTACTAACATCGGTGTGAAATAAAACATAGACGATAATATGACTATTTTTCCCATTTCCTTACATAGTCGTTTGAATGAAATACTATTTGACAGCTTCAGCAAGATAATAAGCACAAAATTGAAGCATATGATCCCAAACTGTAAACTATCCATAGTTGACTGAGCATAATCGGGTATATCTCCGACAACCTGACTTATGACAATTTTACTCTCTTGCCAATGCCATAATACTGCTCCCCCTATAGCAAATGCACCCCATGAAAGATTTAATATATAAATGATATGTTTAGGAAGAGCTACATTTTCCCAATTAGATTGTCCAAAATGATAGGATGAAATTAATATAAACAAAAGAAAAGAAAGTAGTGGAAAAACCAGCCACAAAGCAAGAAAACCGAGAATGGCAGAAATGTAAATGATGAAGAATCTTAATATTTGGGTGCGGGTAAGTGTAGTTCCGTTCATTCGTCTGAACAAAAGATAGTCTGTAGCACCATGTGGTAAACCTATAGCCAATACCAAAAAGCCTAAAAGTGGATATTGTATGAGTAATAAATAATCAGGAAAAGACAAACCCAAAAATGCAAATACCAGAGATGTTACAACTACTGGAAAGACAATTTTTATACTTGTATTGTCTGACATGGGTTTTTAGGTAATAATTAATTCAATTTGATAATATAGGACCGATAAAAATCAAGAATACTTTTATCGGTCCTTTTATTTCTTTATGGCTTTAATAAAAATTAGGCTTTGCTTTTTGAAGAACTTATAGCAAGACTATATATCACCAAACCAAAACCAATTTTATTTACAGCATCTCCGATGTTATAAATCAAATCCATATTCTTAACATCGATCACACCTCTCAACCATCCGTCTGTTTCAATTGCCATGTAGCCAATAGGATAAATTGCCCATCCTACAAGTACGAACCAAGCAAGAGCTTTAAAGGCTGATTTTAAAGCTGGATCATTTGAGTTTCCTGCTAACTTACTGGCAGAACCCAACCATACTTCATAAAGAATACCTACATAACCTACTGTAGAGATAATTCCCCAAAGCACACTGCTGTCTCTGAAAGCAGTTTCGCCAAGATAACCCGCGATAAGCATCAATAAAGAATATCCTATCATTTTCCAAAGTAATGATATCCCCGCTCCGAATGCTCTGAGAATCAAGTAAAATTCAACACACATCAGTGGAACAGTAAGTATCCAGTCAATATACCTGAACTGAGTAGGAGAAACTCCGGTGGTGAGCCAAATGTCTCTCATGTAATAATAATGAACTGCTGCGATCATCGTGATCAAACCAGCAATAAGCAAAGACGTTTTCCATTTGCCTTCTACTTGAGATCTCTCAAAGAAAAAGAAAACAGATGCAGCAAACATGGCCATATAGCCAATAAAAAAAGTGAAACCAACATAATCGTTGGCCGCAAGACTCCCCGCTAGATTAAAAACTGCAAGTGAAATACTCATAAAATTATTTGTTTTGTTAATCGTTGAAAATACAACTCGAATCGAACATAATGGTGTAAAAAAAGTTTATGAAAATATCATTTTTGTTTAATTAATTTTTATTAAAGAGTAAACAGAATGTGCTTAATTCTTTCAGTTTACTTTCTGCATCAAAGTTTGGTAAAAATAAAATTTCATTACGTAGTATGTCTACACTTGCTGTCATTAGTAATATGGTAACTTCTTCATTCACCTTAAATCCGCAAACCTAAAATTTGGATAAATATACAAGACTAGTTGGGCTGAAATTGTTTTAATTGATCACATTTTTTGATATTTTTTTTGACTTT
>JAYTNJ010000047.1:0-11542 GCA_043748345.1 Saprospiraceae bacterium | reverse complement strand
TGCCGGTATATGCGGGATGGGTGACTACAGCACTTATTTCTGTAAAGGAGTCCATTTTCATTCGTTCGCCGGTGACCGCTACCAACATGCCATCCTTGTAAATACCAAAATAACTTCCCAAATGAGATGTCATTCTGCGGAAATAACCTGGCTGAACCTTATTTACCAGTGCAAAAAGTTCATCACCATGATCTTCATCGAGTGTTGTAATGGTCTCATCTACTCTGATGTCCAGGGGCTTGTCAAGGATCATCTGGTGACAGACCAATTCATTGACACATTTGACTTTGTTGCTGTGCTTGGGCTTGTCTCCGACGATATAAAAGCTATGTGCCAGATCTGCATACCTATCCAAACCATCTGCCGTATCAGCACCGGCTACCCATCCGCCAAAAGGACAATAGTCCGGATGATAAAATTTGATGCCATTAAATTCTATAGCGAATGACTGATGTTTATCTGTCAGCGAGTGCCATACGGGATTCCGGAGTTTTAAGATTTCTGATGCCATCCGATCTGAGAGCTATTCTTTTTTAGACCTGCTAATATAATTGCTTTCAGGAAGATTTATTAGCTGCGCAGATATTTTTTGGTTCAATAAATATGACATCATCAGGATTCTCTCTGCATTTCTTAAATACCAGGATACATGTCGGAATACTCGTATCATAAAAGATATTGGAAGGTATTCCTATCACAGCATCGAGATAATTTTTACTTTCTATCAGATATTTTCGTATATGTTGCTCTGCACCCCCACGGAAAAGTGCGCCATGTGGTAATACCATTGCCATAATCCCGTTTTCTGCAAGATGATAGATCATGTGCTGTACGAAAGCAAAATCTGCTTTACTACTCGGCGATAATTTACCATACTGACTAAAACGATCATCAGATAGATGGATAGGATTGGCACTCCATTGAGCAGAAAATGGCGGATTAGATACAATGGCTTCAAATGTCATGCCCATGTGTAAAGGACGCTCCAATGTATCTTCCTGCTTGATATCAAACCGTCGGTAATGCACACCATGCAGTATCATATTCATCCTGCATAGGTTATATGTAGTACGGTTCATTTCCTGACCGTAAAACATCGCCACATCATTCACCACTTTAGCAATCCTTAGTAAAAGCGATCCCGACCCCAATGTTGGATCATATGCAGATTTCAGTTTGGTTTTACCGGTAGTAACGATCAAAGCCAATATTTTAGATACCTGCTGTGGTGTATTAAATTCACCGGCTTTCTTCCCTGCACCACTGGCAAACTGTGATATAAGATATTCATAAGAATCGCCTAAAACATCAGACTCTGTATCTTCCAGTCCAAAATCGATCTTATCAAGGTGTGATAATACTTTAGCGATGATGGCATTTCTCTCCTCAGGTGTTTTGCCCAACTTGGTACTATTCAGGTCCATATCTTCAAACAGATTGTCGAAGTCATCTTCACTTTCCGTACCCATCGTACTCAGCTGGATATTGATCAGTATCTTTTGAAGATCTTCGAGTATGTAGTTGGTTTTGGTCTCATCAAACTGGTCTATATCATCATTATTACCCATTCCCCGTTTCGCCACTTCGCTAAAGAGTTCTTCAGGCTTTAAGAAATATCCGAGTTTTTCTATAGCTTCATCTTTGATAGCTTCCATATACTCAGTATATTCGCCCAGCTTTGGAGTGATATCCCTAAATTTGATTTTATCCTGTCGGAGTATCTCATTGGCAAATAGCTCCATCTTTTCACTCAGATACTTATAAAATATGAACCCCAGAATATAATCTCTGAACTCATCCGCATTCTTTTTCCCCCTGAGCGTTTTGCAATATTCCATAGCTGCTGCTCTAATACTCTTTTATTGTCATCACTCATACTTCCTATCTTTATTTCTGAATGGCAAAGATAAAGTATGTTTTCCACTAAGCCCTATTCAAAATTCCATTAAACAAGTATATCTAAACAAATTGTAAATACAATATAATCAAGTGATTTTGTACCCAACACTAAGAATCATAACCCTTAAAATTTAATTTGCAGATCATCTGTAATTTATAGCCCACTAATTTATAGTCCACTGCTTTTGCTTTGGAATTAATAAATTTATTACATTCTGCTTCAGCCAAATCAAATCAATAGTATATAAGCCTCATCCTCCAGCACACTGCCTTCCTTCATTCACTCATTTAATCATTCGCTTATTCACTCAGTCAGAGAGCCTCCGGATTCCCGCAGCATAAGTATCTCCGTCACTGCACTTCACTCAGGCTATACCTATTTCATTTCGCCTATAAAAACCATTTATTCGTTTCATTTCGTTCCTCCTATACCCATGCTTTTCAGATCTGCTCTTTTGCCTGCCCACAATGCTCACCTTCATATACTGCGGCTACGCCTGACTTATTTGTCGGGTGCGTTGTATTCAACCAAAATTCTTAGGTATTTTCAAACAATTCATATACCTGTCGGAGTTCGACAAAATTAGGTCTGTGAGCATATCTAAATATTTAACCCTTTTCACGGCTTGATCTAAGAAAAAGGACAGCTATCAAAGCTAAGCAGATAGCAATTATACCTCCATATAAAAAACTATTGGCAGGAAACTGAGTACCCAAAAATCCAGCTATCGGATAAGCAATTGCCCACCATAAATGAGAAAAAGCGAAGTGTGAACCATAGACCTTTCCCTGGTCTTTAGATTCGATGTTTTCGCCTATTAATGATTCTGAAGGCATGTCAGCCAATGTTTGTCCTATTCCAGCCAAAATCCACAAAAATATCAGACCATTGTAAGGAACAAAATTGGCAAAGCTGATGGCTAAACCTAAAAGAATTGCTCCGCTTATAAGGGAGAAACTTCGTGTTTTTGTTTTATCCAAACTGCCCAGCAAAAAAGCAGTAACAGCCGCGCCTACACCAAAAGCAGACATGATCCACCCAAAGTGTTTATCGTCCAAAACTAAATTAGTTTTAACCAATCCTACAGTATTGACCAATACCATGGCACCTGCAATGGCGGAAATAAACTCAATACTTAATGCAAATCGCAAAATCTTATTCCCAAATAATAGATGTACTCCCCGTAGGACATCACCCCAGGTGCTGACAGATTTCTTTTCATCATTGCTTACTCCCTTTTGCAGCGCTGTTTTTGGAATAGAATATAGTAATATTATAGCAATAAAAAGGGCCGCTCCATTAACAAAAAATATCTGTTTAGCCCCCAACCAAACAGCCAGAAAACCTGCAAGAGCAGGACCGAATACACTTAATAATTGAAAAGTAGCCATCGATAAACCATTTGCTTGTCTGTATTTTTCACTTTCTACAATTTGTGGAATAATAGCTCTGTAGGTTGGCGTAAAAAAAGCAGAAAAAACATTTAAAAAGAATATTAAACTATACAAATGCCATTCTTTAGTTACAAAAGGAAGCAAACATACGATGGCCATTCTGGCCCACTGTGTAATGAGCAATATATGCTTTCGCTGCATCTTTTCAGATAACACTCCTGCAAATGGGGAGAAAATAATATAAGCAGTAACCCTCAATGTAAGAGCAGATGCGAGTATTGCCGCAGCATTTTTTGGACTAATTTCGTATGTAAGTAGTGCCAATCCAAGCCACGTAAAGGCATCTCCAAATAAACTTGCTATTTGAGCAAAATAAAGCCTGGCAAAAGTTGTATTCTGCAAGGATTCAAATGGATCTAAAATAATACTTTTTAATGGAAAACTACGCTTCATTTATAGGTTATAATTGATACTTGTATAATTCTGCTACTACTTTATTGTATTCCATTTCTGTTTTTAAATAATTCTTCAATGATTCATAATAAAAAGACATTTCTATAAAATACTCAATGGTAGATATTTCTCCCAAAGAAAGCGACTTATCCAAAAGCGCAACATTGTTCAATGATGAGAATATTGTTTGGTATTCTTCCAATGTGGTCTTCAAGTTAGTCATTCTTTCATATTTCCGCTTTATATCATAATAATGTTCGTTCATATGTTCTTGCAGAGTTGCTTCATTCAGTATTAATTCCGCTTGTTTTGTTTTTACCATGTTTTTGTTCTCCCACAATGGTATGGTCAAACCTAAGTGCATTCCATTGAACCGCTGTCCCAAAATAGTTTGATAACGATAACCAGCATCAAATTTTGAGAGCGCAAGAGACTTGGATAATGCCACTTCATGCTGACCTATTACTTTTTCCTGATCCAAATATTTCCGTACGGGATCCGTGGATTCTATTACTTGTTCTAATGTTTCAAAATCAGACATCAAAACCAAAGTTGAGTAAGCCGTATCAGAAAACTGAATAGGTATTCCACCATTCAACTCTGTCAATTTTTGATTGAGCTGGTTGCTGATAGAAAAGTTTTCCTGAAAAGCTGCATTGATTTCAATGAGTTGTAATTTTGTTTTATTTACATCCATAATGTTACCTTGACCGGTATCCAAACTTTTCTGAAAGGCAGATAGCCATTTTTCTGTGTTTTGCTTGCGAATAGTCAATTCTGAATTGAGCTTATTGCGGTATATCAGTTCAATACAGATCAATTTTGTCTCCAATAAAACATCTTTTCTGTTAGCGTCAAGTTGAAATTCAGCTTGCTTCATCTGTTCATTGGACAGTTTTCTTTTCTTAGAATATACAGTAGGAAAATCAAAAGTTTGCGTAATAGCAAATTCTATTTGATTTCCTGCATTTGATGGCGTTCCTATCAAATAATCATAATCTACTTTTGGATTATATGGGGTTAATCCCGTTTGAAATTCCAGTTTTTTAGCATCCCAATATTTAGTATTGGCTACGAGTGTTTTATTGTTCTTTGCTATACTTACTAACACTGAATCAATGGTTGTCTGCCCTGTAATGTTCATTGTTGAAAATAGCATAGGCAACATTATTAATATTATTTGTTTCATTTCGCTTCTGATTTTGAATTAGATAAAAAGTACACGACAGGCACGATAAAAATATTGAGCAAGGTCGATGTCAACAATCCACCCAGGATAACTTTTGCCATCGGACTTTGGATCTCATTCCCTGGTAAATCGCCACCCATGGCCAGCGGTATCAATGCCAATCCTGCAGTAAGTGCTGTCATGAGTATAGGACTCAATCTATCTCTTGATCCTTGTACAATGGTATCATAAAGTCCCATACCTTCATCGCGAAGTGTCTGATAATGAGAGACCAATAAGATACCGTTTCTTGTCGCAATGCCAAACAAGGTGATAAATCCAATTATAGCAGGTATACTTAGGATACCACTGGTCCAGTAAATGCTAAATACACCACCTATCAATGCCAATGGAAGATTGATCAGTATGATGCCTGAAATAGTGACATTTTTAAACTCCTGATAGAGTAAAAGAAATATAATCATAAGTGATAATAGTGACATGGCCATCAATGTTTTGGATGCTTCTGCTTCTGCTTCAAATTGTCCCCCATACTCAATGTGATATCCTTCCGGCAGTTTAATTTTTCCTGAAACTATACTTTTAATGTCATCCACCACACTTTTTTGATCCCGTCCGGCGACATTGGCAGATACTACAGTTTTACGTTGTACATTTTCTCTGTTGATCGTATTAGGTCCACTGCTGCTCACTACATCTGCTACATAATGTAATGGTATTTTTTGCCCGTTGTATGTATCTATAAAAGTGTTTTTGATATTGTCAATTTTACCGCGATTCGCATCATCAAATTTCAGGATCAAATCAAATGATTTTGCACTTTCATAAATCTCAGATACTTTCTCGCCGGCAAAAGCCACATCCACAAACTCATTAAAGTCTCCTATCGAAATGCCATAATGATTGAGCAAGTCTCTTTTTGCTTTGATTTGCAATTGTGGGATATCTACTTGTTGCTCCACACTTACATCCACCAATCCATCTATGTTTTGTATTTCGGTTTTCACCTGATTGGACAGAGTAAATAATTTATTCAGATCCGTACCGAATATTTTTATGGCAATGTTGGCCCTTGTGCCCGATAGCATGTGGTCTATTCTATGTCCTATGGGTTGCCCAATGGTGAGATTTACGCCCCCTATTCCCGAAAGTTTTTCTCTGACTTCTGTCATGAATGCTTCGCGGTTTCTTTCTGCCAAAATAAACGGAGCATCTATTTCAGCCGAATTTACACCCTGAGCATGCTCATCCAGTTCAGCACGCCCGGTACGACGAGTGGTTATCTTTATCTCTGGTACAGTAAGCAAAGTTTGCTCTATTTGTGTTCCTATTTTCTTACTTTCTTCCAGTGATATACCTGGCAAACTTACCGCACTGATGACTAAGGAACCTTCATTAAATTCGGGTAGAAAACTTCTGCCCAACTGACTGAAAGCCATCATAGCAAGTATAAAGAGTAAAATACTGCCACCAATAGCCATTTTTTTAAACCGCATGACTTTGGTTAAACTATTGGTGTATATTTGCTGTAGCCTTTCTACCAGCCAACTTTCTTTATGTTGTTTATTCAGCATTTTATCACTCGTCAGCAAATAACTACATAGTACAGGTGTCAGTGTAATCGATACAATAAGCGAAGCAAATAGAGATACTATAAAAGCAATACCTAAAGGAGCAAGCAGTTTCCCTTCCATACCGGAAAGAAAAAACAACGGTAAGAAGGCTACGATGATGATAAAGGTTGCATTAATAATAGATGTTCTTATCTCAAATGACGCATCAAATATGACCTGAATTTTATTTCTTTGCTCATTCACAGGCTTTACTGCGTTTTCTTTGAGCCTCTTGAATACGTTTTCTACATCTATAATAGCATCATCTACCAGATCACCTATGGCGATAGCCATACCTCCCAGACTCATGGTATTGATACTTAGTCCAAGCCATTTTAACGTTAGAATAGCGACGATCAGGGATATTGGAATGGCTACTAAAGAAATTGCTGTAGCCCGCCAGTTCATCAGAAACAGGAATAAAATAATGATTACAAAAGCCGTACCCTCCAGCAGTACTTTCTGTATATTGCTAATGGACGCATTTATAAAATCTTCCTGCCGGAATATTTTTGTATTTATTTTGACGTCGCTTTTGACATTTTTTTGAATTTCGTTGATCGCTTCTTCTATTTTGGATGATAAGATCAGCGTATTCGTAGCAGGTTGTTTCATCACTGTCATGATGACCGCAGGTTTGCCATTGATCGACCCATCACCTATCTTAGGTGCAGCACCTATTTTGATTTCAGCTACATCTTCAATCTTAACAGTATAGCCATCCACCATTTTAATCATTGACTTGCCCAATTCACTTAGATCATTGGTTCTGCCGACTCCCTTGATGATATATTCATTACTGTACTCACTAATAAATCCACCTGAAGAATTACCATTGGCTGATTTACAGGCTGCTATTAATTCAGACAATGAAACATCATACGCCCCCATTTTTTGTGGAGAAGCCAATATTTGGTATTGTTTATAATCACCACCAATAACCACTACCTGAGCAACACCACCAGTCGCCAGCAATCGTGGCCTTACAATCCAGTCCGCTATGGTTCTCAATTCCATTTGTGAAGTACTGTCAGATGTAAGACCTATCATCATGATTTCGCCCATGATACTCGCTTGTGGTGCCATAGTAGGATTTCCGGTACCTTCAGGCAATTTAGAACTGATCGATATAAGTTTTTCATTTACTATCTGGCGAGCTTTGAATATATCTGTATCCCATTCAAACTCTATCCATACTACAGAAAAACCTGCGGTAGATGAACTACGTACCCGTCTTACATTGGTGGCCCCATTTACTGATGTTTCGATAGGAAAGGTAACAAGTCTCTCCACTTCTTCAGGAGCCATACCGTGTGCTTCTGTGAGAACCACCACAGTGGGAGCGGTCAAGTCAGGAAATACATCCACTTCCATTCTTGTAGCGACATACGACCCGAATATCAGCAACAATATTGATGCAACGATTACAAGTAATCTGTTGCTTAATGAAAAATTTATTATTCTATTTAACATTCTTTATATTTTATATAATTTTTAGCGCATTATTGAGTCTCTCACTAACATTATCCCAGTTTATTATTTTAAAAATATCGTCTACAAATTCTCCCCTTCTGTTTCGAAATTTCAAATAATATGAATGCTCCCAAACATCAATCACAAGTAATGGAATTACTCCCCATTGAGTAAGTTTTTCATGATTTTCACAACCCATCACAGTGAGTTTATTGGTGTATGGTTGATACCCCAGTATGCCCCATCCATTTCCATCTACATCTTTAGAGATTTTAGCCAGATATAGTTTCATTCTGTCGTAGCTACCGAAATCCTTCTCAATCCGTTTCATTAATTCTTTTGATGGTGTGGTTGATTTATTTATCAGATTTGTCCAGAATATGGAATGCAAAATGTGAGATGATAAGTGAAAAGACAATTTTTTTGTCCAGAAATCCAGAATGTCTGGATTATTTTCATCCATAGCTTTTTTAATCATGGACAAATCTTTGTTGGCACCTTTTACAGCCCCACCATGATGAAATGTATAATGCAAATGCAACGTTTCCTCATCCATTGCTGGTTCCAGAAAATTGTTTGCAAAAGGCAACGGAAGTTGTATGAAATTTCCTTCTGAATCAGTTAATTTGTCAATGCCATTACCCAGAGCATTGTGAGCAAAAATTGAATTCGAAGGCAGCAATGATGCAGCCCCAAGAATAGTTGTTGTTTTGAAAAATTCTTTGCGATTCATTATATTAATTTTTAAGTATTGTATTAATGTTCATGCCCATGCGCAGGCAATGCGCCTGATGCCATGGCCAATTTGATATAGTAAGCGCCTTGACTTACCACCCTTTCTCCTTCTTTGACGCCATCAAGAATACTCACATTCTGTCCGTCATTACCCCCTACAATGACTTCTCGTTTCTGAAATTTTTCGCCTTCCGTTTGCACAAATACAAAAAATAATCCCTGTTCTTCTATAAGTGACGAAGCAGGAATCACGAGTACATTTTGTTTGGATGATAATTTAAGAAATACTTCACCCACTGTGCCAGGGATGATGTCGCCTTTGCTCTCTATTTCAAAATGGATAGGGATAAAAGGAGTATTTTCTGAAATACTTCTTCCATAAGTTATCTTTTTACCACCAATGGTATTTGTGGTGTAAGTCATATCACTATTAGCCGGATTAAAATTGGCAGATGTAATCAGTGGAATTTTGTCAAAATATTTCAATGATACATTAGCCTGTAATATTAGCTTTTTGTTTTTTGAAATAGTGGCCAATGCCTGACCAGCTTCTACAAATTGTCCGTTTTCTACAAATACATCCTTTAGATATCCGGAAATAGTGGCTGTGATATTTTGTTTGGTGGCATTAAATTTTTTAGAAACAGAAACCCTTGAAAGTTGATTTCCTGCGTTTTCAAATCTAAGTTTAGCAGCCAAAAACTCTTTATCCGATATGATTCTGTCTTTGACCAGCTCCATCGATCTGTTATAATTTTTTTGGGCAGCAGCCAGTTCATTTTCTGCTTCCTGTACTGCTGTTCCCAAACTACTTTGTACGACATCATTGCTCTTCAAAGTAAAAAGTTGCGTACCAGCATTAACATCACTTCCCGGCAAAATACTTTGAATGGCAAATGTAATGATACCACTTATCTGGGCACTTACCACATACTCATCACCAGGAGAAGGCATGATTTGTCCACTTGTTTTTATGATACTGCTGAATGGTAGTTTTTGTACCTGTGTATTAGCAAAGTTTACTTTCCATGCCTGTTCTTTCAGATAGGAGATATCGTCCCCACCGGTCGGTGGTTGTTGAGCTGATATGGCAGAAGATTCATCCGTATATATGGGTATATCATCAATGGTGATCTGGTCTGTAAAATCTTTGCTTTCAATTTTAAAAATTAATTTTCCTTGTCCTGCTGAAGTAGGCTTCAAAGCTAATCTATAGATTCCGGGGGAACTTGGTTCATTAGCGGCCATCTGAATACCCTTATCTCCTGTGATCAGACTAACAGTAACCGTACCTTCATTCAGTGGTGTAAACCTTTCACCCAATATAGTAAAATGAGCTGCGAACTTTGAAATTTCACCCACCACCAGGGGTTTAAATTCAACAAAGATTTCGGTTTTATCTGAGTATAGAGTATAAGAAATGGGTTCAAGGCCACCAACTGCATGGTCATGTCCGTGGTCATCTTCCGAAGATTTATCAGGACCACATCCGACTAAGAGCATGAACATGATTGATATTATGAAAGGTATATGTTTCAAGGTATAAAATTTAAGATTGTAAGAAATAGAAGTTTATTAAAAGCAGCGCCATAAATTATTTCATTTATGGCGCTACATTGATGTATATCAGTGTTTATGGTCCGCGTTTTTGTCATCATGGTCATGACTGTGATGAGAAGTATCTGTCTCCACTTTAAACTCCTGTTGCTGATGTGTGGTGTCCTCATGATTTTGATGTACAGAGCCGTCATCATGTGTATGAGTGCCATCATGTGAATGTTCTGAGTTTTTTGGATTACGACATCCAGCTACGGTGAATACTGTTAAAGCAAGAAATATAAATATATGTTTCATTTTGAAATTTTTAATGATTGATAATAATAAAACCAGTGATTTGTCTGTCTATTTTGTATTTGAATAACCAATAATGTTAATCAGGTCGGATGAGACATATTACCTGCTGCAATTAGCAACTAATTACAAATAAAAAATTCATGAATAGCAAATTCATGGAACAAAAATTACTTTTTGAAAGCAATAAATTTTAGGATATGCTGTAAGGTGGTGCCCTTAGTCCGTGGGAGTGTTTTTGATCTAATCTAAAGTAGCTTTTATTTTCGGGTGTATGATTTCTGCTGTTTTTAAATGGAAAATTTTCAAAAACAGTATTTGAGCCACAAAGTCCAAAGGCATTTCCAGAAGAGACACTTTTACTTTCATTTTCTGATGAAGAATGAACTATAAATCCATCATCGTCATGATGAAGAATATTACTAAATATCCAGAAAAACCCATTGGAGTCATGATCATGGTCTCTATTGTTTTCTCCTTCTGATTGTGTGTGATGAAGACCAAAATGAGTGGAATTATCTTGCCCTTCGTGATGGTGATGGTGTGGAATAAAATTATGCCCTAAAGTGAGTATATAGGAACAAATTAATAAATAAACCGCTATTTTACCATTGATCATAATACAAAAGTAGCTATTAATTCTAAATTTTTCATGTTCTACCTATTTTTTAATGTAATCTTAACTTCATTTACGGCTTAGTTGTTACATCATTTAAAGATGCACCCTATTATTATGAATCAACATAAAAAATGATACTCACAACTAATAAATGGTAAACTCAATCTTTAATGTATAAAAATCTGTCTAGTTTCACTAGGTTGTTGGGGGCACCAGCCCCCCTTTCTTACGGAGTGAAGGCGTAGCCGAAACGAAGTAAGAAAGGGGGGGCTGGCAAAATTTGATTACATTTGTTTTTACACCTATAAAAATATC
>JAYTNJ010000046.1:0-10266 GCA_043748345.1 Saprospiraceae bacterium | reverse complement strand
GGTAATTTCACAATCAAGGCCTCTAAAGGTGATGTTATTCAACTATCTTTTTTAGGATTCAAGACCCAAACCATTATTCTGGGTAACGAAAGTAATCTTAATGTGAATTTTGAAACAGATGGAATCCTGCTTGAGGAAGCAGTAATTACGTCAACATTAGGTATGCAAGTAAAAAAGCGAAATCTTTCTTATTCAGTTCAGGAAATATCAGGGTCCGAGATTTATAATACCGGCCGTGAAAACGCGCTCACTTCGCTACAAGGAAGAGTCGCAGGACTAACTATGACACCTACCAGCGGTCAGGCTGGTGCTTCAGTGAGTATTCAGCTGAGAGGACCAAGTTCTATTGACGGCAACAATCAGCCACTTATTGTGGTAGATGGTTTGCCTATTGACAACAGGACTTTTAGTCAGGGTGCTTTGACTTCCGATCAACCGAACAGAACGGCTGATTATAATAACAGAGCAGGAGACCTCAACCCAAATGACATTGAGTCAGTCGTAGTATTAAAAGGTGCGGAAGCTGCTGCCCTCTACGGTATTGATGCATCTTCAGGTGCCATCATTATTACTACCAAAAAAGGTAAAAAAGGAAGCTCCAAAGTATCTTATGACAATCTTTTCAGGGTAGAACAGGTTTATAGATTTCCAAAGTACAATACTGATTACCAGCGAGGACTGAATGGAATAGCGGAACAAAATACATTGTCATACTTTGGTCCGGTAGTGGCAGAGAGCGAAAAAAAATACGATAATCTGAATAATTTTTTCAGAAATGGTAATACGCAGACACATAATCTTTCCTTCGAGGGTGGAAGTGACAATATTACTTATAGACTCTCATCAGGATATACCAATCAAAAAGGTGTAGTTCCAACCAATGATTTTGAAAGACTAAATGTACGTCTGAACACTACTGCCAAAATTAGTTCCAAAGTAGACGCTACGGCTAGTTTTAACTTTACAAATTCTAAAACAAACTCTCCGATCAGAGGAAGTTCAGGGTTTGCCTTATCACTAATCCAATGGCCAAGTACCAATGATGCATCTGATTTTCTGAATGCTGACGGCACCAGAAAAAGAATTTTACCTTCTCTTACCACTGAACCAGAAAATCCATTTTTTAATGTGTATAACAATACAAATACAACCAACACCCGACGAAACATAGGTAACTTTAGTCTCACCTACAGAACTACTGACTGGTTAAGTTTTACAGGAAGGCTTGGTATCGACAATTATGCAACAGTTGGTACACAATTTTTTCATCCTGAATCAAACTCGGGCATAGTGGGAGGTGGAAAAGTGGAAACATACAATGAATTCAGTTTATTAATGAATGGGAATCTATTGGGAACCGTCAAAAAGCAGTTTAAAGATCTAAAGGTGACACTGGTAGCAGGTGGAACTTTTGATGACAGAAATTATGAAGTGACATCCACAAGAGGTGAAAAATTATACATTCCAAACTACATAAGTATAAACAATACAGACCCTGTAACTCAAAGAAGTAAACTTACTGTTACCAGACAAAGGTTAGTAAGTCTTTTGAGTACATTGGAGTTGAATTATAAAGATTACCTTATATTCAACCTGACCGGAAGAAATGACTGGTCTTCGACTTTGCCTGTACAAAATAACAGTTTTTTCTACCCTTCAGCCGGAGTTTCTTTTATTTTCAGTGATTTTACTCCTTTCAAAAATACATTTTTATCTTTTGGAAAATTCAGAGCCATCTATTCACAGACAGGTAAGGATGCCACCCCATATAGAATCAAAACCAGATTAATCACCCAGACAACAACAGGCGGTGGATTTTTGTATGATTTTTTTGGTGCCAATCCTAACCTGAAGCCTGAAAGAACTAAGGGATACGAATTGGGTTTCGATCTTAAATTTCTGAAAAACAGACTCGGCCTGGAGATGACTTATTTTAGTAATACAAGATTTGATCAGATAGTTTCCCAACGATTAAGTTACGGAACAGGCTTTATTTTTGGCTTATTAAATGGCGGTACTTTTTCTACCAAAGGATTGGAACTAAGTCTGAATGCTTTCCCGGTAAAAGCTAAAAATTTTGAATGGGAACTCATTGCCAACTTTACAAAGTTCACTACTTCTGTTAAAAATCTACCTGCGGATCAACCGGAATTTTATAATTCAGATACTTGGCTTTATGGTAATGCGCGGGCAAGTGCATTTGTAAGCAAAGAGGACCTACAAAGGTTATATCCAAATTTTAACTTAACTGGTGAACTCAGAGGGGCAGGAAGTGCTACAGCCATAGGAGGCTGGGATGTATTAAGGAATAGTAAAGGAGATGTTCTTATCAATCCTTCTTCCGGACTACCTTTACAAAATACAAATTTTCTTCCCATTGGTGACAGGAACCCGGATTTTGCTATAGGTTTGACAAATCGTTTGACATTTGGTGACTTTAGTTTAAGTTTTCTTCTTGATGTGAGAAAAGGCGGAGATGTATTTAATGGTACTGAATTATTTTTATGGCTAAATGGCCTGAGCAATAAATTGCCGGACAGAAATACACCTTACGTATTCAATGGGGTACTTAGAGATGGCAGGGAAAATACTGATCAACCCACCACAAATACCATCCAGGTTTCTCCACTTACAAGATCAGACTTTTTTACAGCGGGTTTTCCCGAATCACAATTTGTAGAAAAGGATATCAATTGGTTGCGGCTAAGAGATATTACTCTAAATTACTTTTTGCCTGCATCACTTGTAGGAAAATCAAAATTTCTGAAAACAGGAAGTATTTTTTTAACAGGCACTGACTTGTGGATGATTACAAATTACACCGGTGCTGATCCTAATGTAAATGGAACTACTGCAGCTACCCGAGGGGCGGGCGCAGCAGGTTTTGATTTTGGAAGTATATCATTACCACGTACTTTTTCAGGTGGTTTAAGAGTACAGTTTTAATTAATATTTAAAAATAACAGAGAGATGAAATCAAAAATAATAATAAGTTTTTTTTCCTTCATGGTGCTATTTAATACAAGTTGTAGTGACTATCTGGATATTAACGAAGACCCAAGCTTTCCACAGGTAGCAGATGGGTATGCCATATTGCCTCCTATTTATGGTCAGATGGTGAGGGCTGAGGCTTTCGATAGCAGATTTGTCGGATCGTATATACAATACTGGGGACAGGTAGCCTCTGGCAATGTATGGGATTTGCATGGTTTTGCAGCAGGATCTGATGCAGGTGGCGAATACTGGAGATCACATTACTGGTCTATAGGAACCAATATAGATCTCATAATTGAAGAAGGGATCAAAAATAACAGACCTGACTATGTTGGTGCCGCAAAAGCTATAAGAGCTTGGAGTTGGCAATCGACTACTGATTTACACGGAGAGATGATCCTTAAGCAAGCATGGGAGCCCAACAGGTATGTCTTCGACTATGATAATCAGGAAGATGTATATGCAGAAGTAGTCAAATTATGTAATGAGGCACTCACTGAACTGAATAAAACTGATTATGCCAAATCACTATCCAGAGGAGATTTGGTATATAAAGGAGATGTCGACAAATGGAAAAAATTTGTTTACGGGATTCTTGCCCGAAATGCCCACAATCTGGCTAATAAATCTACATACGATCCAAATAAAGTAATCGAATATGTAGATAAATCGCTTTCTGACAACTTGGATAACTTTTCAGTTCCTCATGTAGGAACTAGTTCAACTGATGCTAATTTTTATGGGCCCTTACGAAATAATATGGGTAATTTTAGACCCGGTGCTTATGCAATAAGTCTCATGAATGGCGCACTGCTGGACTCCATAGTAGATCCCCGGTTGAGTTTAATGTTTACAGCATGTCCTGATGGGGTATTCAGAGGTGTAGGCCCGGGTTCGGGTGATGCGAATAATATAGCAGGCAACACAAAAAGAATTCCAAATCTATGGGGTGCTTTAGGGGTTGTACCAATTACGGGTAAATGGATTTTTGATGATAAAACACCTCATAACTTAATGGGATATTATGAGTTACAATTTATTAAAGCTGAAGCGGCTTTTAAGAAAAATGACCTGTCTACTGCATACTCATCTTTTATAAAAGGAGTATCAGCTTCTTTGGACTTCATTAAGGTAGCAGCAGCCGACAAAACCAAATATTTAGCGAGTAAAGCCATACCACAAAATGCCGCAGCTCTCAAACTCAGTGATATTATGATTCAAAAATTCATCGCATTATATGGCATGAACTCGGTTCAGACCTGGTCAGATATGAGAAGATATAATTATGATAATACGGTATATCGCGGCTTTAGTTTTCCCACCACTTTTTCTACTTCCAACAACAGACTTCCTGCTCAAAGAGTAAGACCAAGATTTAATTCGGAATATGTGTGGAATAGAGATGCGCTGAATAAAATCGGGGCTTTGGAAGAGACATATCATACTTTACCTTTATGGTTCACCCAGAAATAATTTTGTAACTGAAAATAAATCAATATAATGAAAATTAAATATAATGTAATAATTCTCTTACTAGCTGTTTTGTCATTTCAATCCTGCGCAGATGAGTACGATTACTTAAACAGCGTAAAACCTGTGGAAGGAAGTGCAAAGTTAAAAATAATACACGCAGCACCTGATACTTCCGGTATTGTCATCAAAATTGATAATCAGCTTATATCAGGGGTGAATACTGTATTGTCAACCACTGTTTTAATTCCTGCGGTTGTAACTTTTGGGTCTTTTTTTCCATTATCAGAATATTTTACTGTAGCTACCGAAAGTAAAAAAATGACGGTAGGCTTTGCAACTTCAGACCCAAAAGTGACGGTGGATTTCACTTCCGATATAAATCTTGCTGCCAATAAGTTTTATTCTGCATATATCGTCGGCACAAAACCTACCTACTCTGTAATTTATGGTGAAGATGATCTTACTGCTTTCGACCCAAGCAAGACGCATATCAGGTTTGTTAATGCTGTATCAAATACGCCCGCAGAAGGGTACGAAATTCTGGTAAATACGGTGGTAACTGACACAAAAGCTAAAATAACCAATGGCATTGACGCCTTTATTCCTTTTGATCAGGACGGTACAAAAAGATTTACCATTGTTGTCAGACAAAAGGGTACCACCGTCGCTTTGAGTACTTTGACTAATCTTAACTTCCTGCGCGGAAAAAAATATACAGTATTGATAAGGGGTGTCCATGGTTCAGCAATAACTGCTCAAAGAGTGACTGCACAGAATTATACAAACAACTAGATTTTTTTAGGATCTATAAATAAAAACTGAAAAGCCGATGATCAAAATTGATTATCGGCTTTTTTTTTATGTTTTAAACTTCATTGATATTTATAGATTGTAAAATCTATAATCCATAAACTATCGCCTAAAGACAAATAGTAGAAGTATCAATATCACAGAGTAAAAATAGTATGGTTTGGATTAATGTATTAGACCTTATTTTTTACTTCACGATTTCCTAGATGATCATAACCCAATCCTCTAATATATTCAATCATAGCTTTAGGTCTTAAGTTTATAATCAAAGCTCTGCGATGTCTGTTTTTAGATGAATTACCTAAAGCGGCATGAAGTGTATATCCATGATGGGCAATTGCAGTTCCTGCAGAAATCTCCCCATATATAATATCATCATCATTAACCTCACATTGCAAAGCAGCATTTGGAGTCTGTTGTCTGTGTGGATACACGGGCCGTCGATGAGAACCGTGTACATACATCATACATCCATTTTCCTTATCGACATCATCAAGGGCAATCCAAAATGAAAGTGCTCTTTTATCAGACATTTCAGGCCAATAAGCAGCATCCTGATGCCATGGAGTGATTGTGTTTGTGCCAGGCGCTTTATTAATCATCATATCAAAATCCATTTCCATATCTTCTCCCATTAGCTCTTTAGCTATCTTAAAAACTTTTTTATAGGTTTTAGTACTCGCAAGTTCAATTTTTACCAATGACGGCCTCATAATCTGAGTGATTTTTTCTACTTTTTTGCCGTGAGATGTTCCTCCAGCTAAATCCCCCCTATGACCTGTTAAATCATATTTGTTATGGAGAAAATCATCATATATATTTCGTAAGTATTCCAACTCTTCTACGTGCACTACATTTTTAAATGTTCGATATCCGCTTTCTGCGAAATGTTGTTTATTGTTCATGATTAATTATTCATTCTATAAAAAAGTGATTTATCGTTATACACAGTAAAAATAACCACATCACCTTTACTCGATTTGACTGTTGCTATATCTCTGACATCATTTCGACAGCTAAATCCAGATAATGGCTTTGCTACATATTCTAGCGTATTATTATGTAAACTATAATATTGCCCATGATTACCGTTGAGTCTTCCTAATTTCACTCTTACCTTGGACTGATTACCAGCGAGGATGAGATTAGATTTTTCAGGACCATCTATCTTTTGAATAGCAAAAACAGGAGATACTTGCGCTGTATTATCAATGTCAACTTTTTTGAGTTTACCATTTTCAACCATAAAAAGAGTTGTCTCTAAAGTGTTGATAGTTAAAGGTTTTGCCTTTTTGAAATGTGTATCACCCAATAAGGTTTTAATATCCGCTTTGGCATATACGCCAAAAGTATTAAAACGTTTATTTAATATAGGGATTTGTTTAATCATATCTTCTCTCGATGCGAATGGATAAGTACCATCCATGATATGGTGTGCTATGATCGGATCGTAACTGCCGTTATTGTCATAGTCTTCATAATATAGATACATAGGGTTTTCAGATGTAGCCGTCAATTGAGAGTTTAGCCCCAAATTGCCACACATAAGATATGTTTTCCCAATAAAAGTGTAGGGGTGTATGGCTTTCCACATTCCTTGGTGATTTTTGTCAAAATGACTAGTAGATATATCCTTAAAAGTGAATCCCCTGGCATCAAATACCATTATGGGAGTCCAATCACCACACATGACTACCTCATTTTGACCATCTCCATTGATATCACACGATGCGATGGCATTGATCATTCCCAAGTTAGATTTAGTTATTATCTCAAACTTATTATCACCATCATTTTTCAATATCAATGAAGGTGTACTCAATGGATATTTTCGGTAGTCACAGTGCCCCCCTATTATCAGATCATCAGCGCCATCTCTATTTAAGTCTGTGCTCAAAAGAGCAGAAGGATTGGTTTCTAATGTAGGAAGGAATTCATGATTGATAAAATTGCCATTTCCTCTATTTTTGAAGATATAAACTCCTTTTTTTTGATGTTCACTGTCATACTTATACGATCCTACAGTAATCGCAATATCGGGAAGTTTTGTGCTAATATTTTTTATGATAGCAATATCTGAAATTTCAATATTTTCCAAAGGAAACATTTTTTCTGAGAACAAACCTTGACTATCCTGCAGATAGATTTTTGATCTTGAAAGGTTATTTCCTGTTATGATAAAATCTTCTCTACCATCACCATTAATATCACCCGTACATATTTTCGGTCCTCTGTCTGAAATAAAGTGCGCTAAGAGGCTCTGAATTTTAAAGTCGTCAAAATTATCATTTTTCTGAATGAAAGGCGGTATCGTAGTGTCTGCTATGAACTTGGGGGCGGGATTTGTTGATGCAATATGGCCAGTAAATCCTTGTGGTGTATATTTGATTTCGTTGGACTGATTAATATGTAATTCATTGACCCTTTGTTTTTTTCCGTCTGCCCATAGTATCATTGCAGAATCAATCTTACTTATTGGGCCCAAACCAAAATACAATCTGTAATCCATAGATGCCATAAATCCTCGGGAAGGTTGCTGATCCTTTATGAAGGTCTTATTTCCAGCATAAATCACTACGCGAGCTCCGATGCCATGTACATTTTTAAGCCCCCCTTTAAGTGAAAATGAAATATAATTATTTTTTTCTTTATTCTGATTGTTTCGATATAACAATGCATATTCTTCACCTACACTTGTGGTAATTAGATCCAAATCCCCGTCATTGTCCAGGTCACCATAAGCTGCAGCTCCCGACACGGTAGGTTTGGTAAGTTTCCAGGCCATATTTTTGTTGATGTACTTTTCTCCAGCTGCATTATGATAGAAATAATTGGGTTGGATGATGGGTGGCATACTGGCCATATATTCTTCAAAACTTACTGGATTTTCACCCCTATCAGCCTTAATCACCTGATCAGCAGTAAATTGGAGAAAGTCCATATCCGTGTGATCTCTAAGATATCCGTTTGATATAAATAAATCCTGATACGTGTCGTTATCAAAATCAAAAAACAATGATGACCACGACCAGTCCGTGTTTGCCACACCATACAACTGTGCTGATTCAGAAAATGTTCCATCACCATTATTGATTTGAAGCACATTTTTGCTGAATTGTGGTTGAAATCCTTTTTGAATCATGTCTGAAATCTTATTAAAATTATCGGCACCTGAGTGTAATTTTTGGAGGTAATTGGATTCTGGAAGCATATCTAATGATACTAAATCCATGTGCCCATCATTATTGATATCCGCTATGTCACATCCCATACTGAACATAGAAGTGTGATCAAATGTACTTTTTGATTTTTCTGTAAATGTCCCATCTCCATTATTGATAAAAAGATAATCAGACTCATTAAAATCGTTACCTATAAAAATATCTGTCCAACCATCATTATTGATATCTATTGCTCCCAATCCTAGACTCAAACTCAACACATTGCCTTTGATGCCTGCTGATTCTGTTACATTTACAAATTTACCGCTGTCGTTTCGGAATAATTTGCTTTCTAATGCTGGCTCCCGTTTATATTTAAGTTTGAATATTTCAAGGCTCCCTTTGGAGTATTGTGGATCACTGTGATTGAGTAAAAACATATCCAGATCACCATCTCTATCATAATCCAAGAAAGCGGAATGCGTAGAATACGAATTATCATCCAAACCAAATTCCTCGGCTTTGTCAGTAAAAGTCAAATCTTTATTATTGATGAGTAGTAGATTTTTTCTCAGGTTGGGAAAAGGGTATCCTGCCCTGCATACGTAGATATCCATCCATCCATCATTATTGATATCCACCGCATTGGCCCCTGTACACCAGCCTTCGTTTAGAGCTACGCCCGATGACTCAGTTATATCCTTAAATTCCAAATCGCCTTCATTCAAAAAAAGACGATTTTTTACCATATTTCCACTAAAAAAAACATCTTGCAGTCCGTCATTATTAAAATCAGCAAGGGCAGCACCACCCCCATTATAATAATATTGATATTTGAAAATATTAAAGTTTTCGTCTTCTTTCAGCATATTTCTGAAATTCAAACCTGTTTTACCATTTTCCAAAAGCGTAAATTGTTCAGTAGCTTCCCAATCATCACATTGGGACAGCAATAAAATAAGGGTACATGAAAAAGAAAATCTAATAAACCAGCTCATAAATGTCTAAATTACGAATGAAGCTAATATATAGTCAAAAGAAATTAAATTGCAAAAATATCTATTTTAATTCATTGAAACTGTGCCAATTAAAATTAGATATTTTTGCAATTAAATTTACTTTAAGTATAATAAAAATTAAAACGGATCGGAAATTTAAATGTCGTCAAAACCTCAAGATTTCATTTAATTTCCGATCCGTTGAAAAAACAATTGGTGTGAATATATCAATCTACATCCCACCAAAGATTTGTGCCGCCTGTATCAGACCCTTTTAGGCAAGATATTCCTAAAGCTACACCTTTAGGGTTTTGCGCATATTCGTTGCCGATAAACTTAACTCGTTTTACTTGTTTTTCGGTATCTATGGTACCACCACTATTATTGATCACCACAGGGAAAAGTTTAGGATATCCTGTTCTTCTGTATTCTGACCAGGCTTCCTGACCATCAGGGAACATCGCAATCCACTTTTGAGTGATGATCTTTTCGAGTTTACCTTCCGTAGATGCTGACTCGTCCCACAATATAGTCGCTTTACTCAGGTTTGGTGATGACGCCGCTACCGAATTAACTGGATTTACAGGATCCACATAAGGAATAGGTTTGGAAGTGGCATCACTTAGATATGCCGATACACCTGATGCTCCATATTGAGCAAAAGAAGTAGTCACACCCAATTCATATAAAGCTTTTGCTGTTCCTCCTGCGCCATTCCAACCTCTCAGTGCCGCCTCAGCTCTAAGGAAGGTAACTTCTGCAGCCGTCATGAGTTGTACATCTCCCAATTTCTTCAGTGCAGAAAAATTTTCATACTGGCCTTTACTTGC
>JAYTNJ010000045.1:0-4552 GCA_043748345.1 Saprospiraceae bacterium | reverse complement strand
TTAAAGATCCTTTTACACAATACCTTTGGAATAATGGATCAACTGATTCTAATATAACATTATCTCAAAATGGAAAATATAAACTTAAGATCACAAAAGACGGATGTAGTTTTTCGGATAGTATCCAGTTAAAATTTGTCAATTTACTTCCAATAAGTCTTGGCCCCGATCAAAGTCCATGTGCAGGTTCGTCTGTAGCTTTGGATGTAAAAAATAATTATGCTTCCGTTTTATGGCAAAACGGAACAACTCAAAATACGATTCAAGCTACAAATTCAGGATTATATTGGGCTGAAGTGGGCGAAAGTCAATGTAAATTAAGAGATTCAGTAAATCTCTTATTTACCCCATTACCGACTTTTAACATGGGTAAAGATACAGCCTTATGTACAGGGCAGACAATGGTACTTTCTGCAGGGAGTACTACCGGAACAACCATCTGGCAAAACAATACTGCCAGTAATACCTTTGTTGTAAATTCCAGTGGTACTTATGTAGCTCTCAAAACAGTAAATGGGTGTTCATTTTCTGATTCAATCATTGTTTCATATATATCGGTTGAAAATATAAATCTTGGTAAGGATACATCTGCTTGTGCAGGAGATAATATCAACCTCAATGTAAATACGAGTGGAGCCAATATCCTGTGGCAAGACGGCAGCAATACTACAAGTAAAAATATTTCGCAAACGGGACTTTATTGGGTGGAAGTTACCAAGAGTGGATGTATGGCAAGGGACAGTATCAATATTGCTTTTAATCCTATTCCTGTATTTAATTTAGGTAAAGATTCTACCTTTTGCGCAGGAAATTCGAAGGTTTTAGCACATGGTGTGACTGGATCACAAACCTTATGGAGTAATGGTTCAACCCAACCAACTCTATCGATCTCTTCTTCAGGCAATTATTCTGCCAAAGTAACATTACTAGGCTGTTCATTTAGTGATACGATAAGTGTTGTCATAAAACCAATACCTATTCTTAATTTAGGGCCTGATACTTCACTATGCGAAAATGATACTTTGATTTTAAATGGAGGAATAAACGGAACACTTCTATGGCAAAACGGGACAACACTAAATACTTTTACAGTCACCGGATCAGGAAATTATTCTGCCTTAAAAACACTCAATGGGTGTAATAAGTCAGATACAATAATTGTTAACTACCTTGTTTTCTCCAGACCTGATTTAGGAAAAGATACAAGTATTTGTGATGGTACTTCATTGATTCTTTCTGTAGCGATGGCTCAAAACATTAAATACCTTTGGTCTGATGGAAGTACAGCTTTGACCTTGCCTGCCAATAAAGCAGGTATTTATTGGCTTCAAACTTCGATTCAGAATTGTAAAAAACGGGATAGCATTACAGTGAAAACTCAAGCTTTACCAAAATTCACAGGCACTACAGATTTTAGTTTTTGTGAAAATAAAAATGTCTCCATCACACCTCAAGGTGATTTTGACAATATTATTTGGGATGATTTCAAAGGTGTACAGAATGTAGTCATCAATAAATCAGGAAAATACAATTATGCGTTGGCAAAAGGAAAATGTACTATAAAAGGAACCATCAATGTAAAAGAAATTATCATACCGACACCAGATCTCGGGGATAATGCTGAATTGTGCCTTGGTGAAATTAAGATACTCTTTGTTCCTGACTTCATCGGCAATATAAAATGGAGTACTGGAGCTCAAACTAAAAATATAAATGTAGTCAACACAGATACATATAAAGTGACACTTTCGGATCAAGGCTGCACGAAGTCTGATTCCGTCTCAATAACCTTAATTGATTGTAGTGGCAAGTTTCTACATTTTCCAAATATCTTTAATCCCACTTCAACTTCTGGAAATGAAAAATTTACAGCCACTCTAGCCGACCGATACACATTAACAAAGTATAATTTATCTGTTTTTGATAGATATGGAAACCTTATTTTTGTTTCTGAAAATATCGAAAATAAATGGGATGGAGTATATATCTCACAAGTTTTACAGCCCGGAGTTTATACTTATTTATGCATAGCGAGTGCCGATGGTCCTAAAAGGTTTGAAAATGAAAAGTTTGCAGGAACTGTAACAATAGTAAGGTGATTGCAAATCCTATAATTGAATTTAAAGTACAATCACCCTTTCAACGAAAAGATTAAAAAAGGGTAGTATAGTTTTTTATACCATACTACCCTTTTAAAAGACGTTATTTTAGATTGATAGTTATTCTATCTAAAGAAAACTATCAACTCTAAATAAAATTACGTAAAATTATTTTTTTGACCACATAGCAATGGAGTCATTATTCATTTTGATGTAATCATTATTTTTATCTGTTGTCGCTTTAGCCAGTGATTCTTTTGCAACAGCTATCGCTTCAGTGTACTTACCAGCTTTAGCCAGTATCAGGCTATACCCTCTTAGATTCCAATATTGATTTGCACCCATGCTTACAGCTTTTGCACCCCATTCCAATGCTTTAGTCATATCTTTTCCACTATTAGAATAGTAGTTTGCTGCAGCCATATAATCACCCCCAGTTGGACCAGCTAATACCTGATTGATACTTGCAACAACCTTGGCATCAGCCAAAACATCTACTGTAAATCCAACTCTGGTTTTTTCCCAAGCAATATACATTTCAACAGTATTGTCAGTCAAATTAGAAAACCCAACTGTGAAAGTTTCTACTGGATTAGGTAAAGCATTGTTAGGAACAACAGATATTCTTGCTGCTTCATCGGTTTCTTTGTAAGTGTCACCGCCAGGTACACTCATACTTACATCTTTGTGGAAGATAACTTTCCATTCAGTGGCTCCAGGAATTGTAAATAAAGAATACTTACCTTTCTTTAAATCTACACCATTAATTTTTACATCATCGCTAAAAGTAACTTTAGTGCCTTGATTAGCACCTGTACGCCATGGTTGACCAAATGGAACCAGGTCACCCATAATTTTACGACCTTTTGCACTAGGGCGGCTATATTCAACATTGATTGTAGAGAGACCTACCGACTGTTCAATTTTAGCTCCCGGGCTTGGTGATGGGGTTTTTACCTGAGCATCAGCATTAGAAAAAATCATCAGGAATGCTCCTGTGACTAATAAATTAAAAATGTTTTTCATTGATAAAAAATGTTTAACGATTTGATAAAATAATTCAAAAACCATTGAACTTACAATGGTTAGCAAATTAAATAGTAAAAATTCTTAAATTGTTTTGAGAGATTGTATGTTTTTAATCATTTTTTGGAATTATCTTCTTTTCGATTTGTAGTACCTTCATTTTTTCATGCTCTTCTTTAGTCTTTTTTTTCCTTTCTGCAATAAATTGAGAAATTAATTCTTCCGATTTTAAGGGCTTTTTATTAATAAACCTATGGAAAGTAACCAACATAAAACGGGTCATATCCTCTGTATATAATAATCCCTTTATTCTCAAATAGTGTGACAATCTTGACCCTTCCTCAAAGTTCCAATTGTATTCCATCCATCTCCCCAATCCAAAATATAGCTTTTTTGCCATGGTAGCTTCATCAAGGGTCATCAATGGTTTGCGTGCATTTTCATCCGTAAGCTCCATGAGTTTTAGCATAGCGTCATCAATATCCCGAGGAATATAGACACCATAAAGCCTTGATTTTTTTACATTTTCAAGGTATAAAGAGTCTTTTGGCAAAATGGGCTTATCCTTGCTTTGAGCAAAAATGCCGGTATTCATAAAAAACAATAAAAATAAAAATACCAGAAATTTTTGTTGCATCTGAATAGTTGTTAAATTCAATTAATTAAACGATTGTAAACATCAGTTTAGTCTCTGATTATCTTAAGCTTAACTTCAAATTAACCTAATTTGTTAAAATAGCAAAAAATTAATCCCTTTGCACAACAGATATTTGAAACATTCCGCTAATTTTACGGTTGTAAATTATTGCTAAACAAATGAAAATATATATTTTTAATATATTTTTAATTACAAAATTGGCATTAAAACATTGAACTAGCATGGCGGAAGTTTTAGACAAAAAGAAAGCCGAAAGAAAAAAAGAATCAGGACTTAAATATGATAAGGCCACTTACATGAGTTGGTTGGATATTATGTATAAGATTCGTCGATTTGAAGAGAAAGGGTTATTTGCCTATTCCCAACAGAAAATTCGTGGATTTTTTCACGTATACATAGGACAGGAAGCAATTGCAGGCGGCTTAAAAACAGCATTAAAAGCTGGTGACAAACTAGTGACCGCCTATAGACAACACGGCATCGCTTTATCCAGAGGATTAAGTCCTGCGTCCTGCATGGCTGAGCTTTATGGTAAGGAAACAGGCTGTGTAAAAGGGAAAGGTGGAAGTATGCACTTTTTCTCTGCTGAACACAATTATTTTGGTGGTAATGGAATAGTCGGTGCGCAGATTCCTATAGGCACGGGGATAGCATTCGCAGAAAAATACCGTGGTACAGATAATCTTTGTGTAACAATGTTTGGGGATGGCGCAGCTCGGCAAGGTGCTCTATATGAGTCATTTAATATGGCTATGACTTGGAAATTACC
>JAYTNJ010000044.1:0-4292 GCA_043748345.1 Saprospiraceae bacterium | reverse complement strand
AACAAATCTCATATCTGCAAAAACAATCCAATACTCACCTACGCCGGCTTCTTCATAGATGCTGTATTTGATCTGGGTATCTTTTTTGACCTGCTTGCCAGCTACAATCTCGATGACAAAATCAGGTGTACCAAAGACTGCCTTCTCTTCTATGATCTTCGGATCACAAATGACACAGATATCAGGTTGAACGACGGTAGTGGATTTATTTCTTTTTTTATTTTCAATGGGGAGCACCACGTCTATTGGTGCATGAAATACTTTACAAAACTTACCTTTTAGCTTTGGTAGGAATACTGTTAGGATATTTGAACTTATCGCCTGATGATTGGTCCTCGGTGCTGGACTCATCCTGAATATCTTCCCACGGATGATTTCCACCATTTCTTCGATTTCGAACATCAAGTAATCAGCATAGGTGTATATTTTGCTATAGTCAAGAGTGGGTTCCTTGACTTGGTCAACTATGGTTTCATCTTTTGTTTTGTATTCCTGCATTACTTTGATGGATTTTGTTGAATGATGTATATATAAGGGTTTCTTTTTAAGTTAATTAACAAGTGAAAATCATAGAATGAATGCTTATAAACCTTTAAAAATATCATCAATACTGATCTCCAACCCTGGCAAAGTCTTGACCGGAACAACATCATCTTCTGAGAAAGTATTAAGTCGCTGGAACTTACCATTTTCTAGAATAAAAACTTCTACAAACCGCATATCTGCAAATACGATCCAGTACTCACCTACGCCAGCTTCTTCATAGATGCTGTACTTGATTTGGGTATCTTTTTTGACCTGCTTGCCAGCTACGATCTCGATGACAAAATCCGGAGTACCGAAGACTGCCTTCTCCTCTATGATCTTCGGATTACAAATCACACAGATATCGGGTTGCACGACGGTAGTGGATTTATTTCTTTTTTTATTTTCTATCGGAAGGACTATATCTATTGGTGCATGAAAAACCTTACAAGTTTTCATTTCAAGGTTTTTACCTATTTGCATTAGCAAATTGAAACTTATTGACTGATGATTGGTCCTCGGTGCTGGACTCATCCTGAATATCTTCCCACGGATAATTTCCACCATTTCTTCTATCTCGAACTTCAGGTAGTCACCATAGGTGTATACTTTGCTATAGTCAAAAGTGGGTTCATTGACTTTTTCTAGTATGGTTTCATCTTTTGTTTTGTATTCCTGCATTACCTAAATGGATTTGTTGAATGATGCAAATATAAGGGTTTCTTTTTAAGATAGCAAACAGATGAAAAACATGCAATACTCACAAATATTAATATATCATACTCGCAAACAATTGTTTAAGTTTTTTTAATGATTAAATCCAATAATGAATATGCAAACAGCATATGTTTTATACTCACTAAAGAAAATTAATGTTCACACGATATTTTTTGTTGCAAGAATTCTAAAAATACAAAATTTAAATCACTCGATTTAAAAATTTCATTATATGCTTCACAAAAATCATTAAATGGGAAATTCATTGAAGCAGGGTTTGAGGTAGCTATCCCTGGACTTGCAAATCTTATGCAATGATAACAGCTCTCACTGCAAAAAACGTGCAGTGAGAAAATTTTTCGTAAAAAAATTTCAAAAAATAATACAGGTTTAATTTGTCAGCAATATTCCATTTTGATATGGGCAAAGTCGATAAATGATGGAACTATTTTACCATGTATCATGATCACTGGGTAAGATGATATTTGATTTTGGAGCATAAAACATATCGCTCTACTATCTTAATAGACTTAAAAACAACCTTTTGCATATGACAGCAATAAACTATCTAATCTTTCATTTTTAAATTGGGTGGCAAATTGGATATCACTAAATGCTTGACAAGGACTGTTTAATAATGAAGGTATTTTTGAGTCAATTCCTAAAATAAATTGAAGCTTAAGAATATAACTGCGCATCGTTTCATCCGTAATATTAAAGAGAAACTGATGATCCTGATAGTATTCACTTCTGATATCTTGATTTAAATTAAAATTTTCCAAGTAGGAAGTGAAGTAGTAAAAAGAATAATTTGATAAATTACTATATATATTTTCTTTAATATCATATATCTTTATTAATTCATTTAAATAACCATTCTCATCCCTATCAATTAAGTTTTTTCTGTACAATGACCCCAGTAGGGTTAAAATCGATTGTTTAACATAATGGTCCGTGACAGTCTTACAATTTGTTTCGAACGTCTTTCTTAAAATATTATTTTCTTTTGAAAAATAATCGTAAACACTACATCCATCAATTTTCTTAAAAAGAAAAAAATCAAGGTATTTTTTAGTAAATATGTCCAAATTTTTTCCTAAGAGCACGTAATCAATATTGCTACTAGATCTTATACTGATATTTTTTCCTTCATCTATAAAAAGTACATCTATTGTATCGTTTGGTATAATATAAAGTGAAAAATCAATATTGATTTCCTGGATAAATAATACAACCCCTACCACTTTCGTGTTGTTGATATTAATATTTGTAGTATCTTGATTCAGTTGAAATTTTTCTACTATAAAGGCATTAGCTAGTGTATCAAATGGTAATGCAAATTTTACAGCTGAAATCTTTTGATTTCCGTTATTAATTATCCTTATTTGGGTTGCAGGGAGCTTATTAAGAACAAACAATAAAATAATTATATATATAAACCTTACCATGACTGATCCTTCTATCATTAGTTTAATCCCGGAAATTTAAAGGATATTACATTTCCGGGATTATAAAATTTATTCATAAATTGGTGTTGCTACAAAGCCGGCTGTACCACACCTTTCAAATCCTTCCTGAAAATTTATATTTGGTCCTATTGTGCTAAAACCATTATTGGACCCATTACATTGATAACTATATCCCCATATTTCACCACCAACAATCTTTTCTTTAAATAGAACTTCATACTCCTTAAAATCTTTCAAACTTAACATAATTTATAAAATTTACAACGATAAAAAAAATAAACCTCGCTCTTTTGTCGCCATATAGGGCACCCGATGCAGCAGGGTTTGAGGTAGCTATCCCTGGACTTGCAAATCTGAAGCAAATGTAGGTGTGCGGTGTCCGAAAAAACCGGACTCTGAAAATATTTTCAAAAATAGTATAATATTTACTTTTTCAGGAATATGCCACTTTGATATTGGTAAAGTCAATAAATGCCGGCACTATTTTACCATTTATCACGATCACTGGGTAAGATGATATCTTATTTTTTTGAAAAAAGCTTTTGATTCTCTTCTATGGCAGGTATACCTTTCATTTTGAAGGTTTCAGATATGTTGGCTATATTTTTTCCGTTATTCCAAGCAGAAAATATATCTAAAGCGGTTAGGGTCTGATTTGAATCACACGCTGCTGAAAATTTACGCATCATATTACGGTGGTATGGTGTTTCGTCACATTTGATGAATAGTTGTAAACTTGCTTCTTCATTCATCATCACTAAGTAGACAAGCTGCCGTAAGGCTTCTTCACAATATTTGCAAGACAAATGCATGATCAAAACGAGCTCCATTTTTGCAATTTTGGCACCCAATATCAATGATGAACTTGCGGGAAGCAATATTTCATTATTATCAATCAGAAAACGATCTATCACTATCTTGTTTGACCAGATTTGATTGTTTTTGGCTATTAAAGTATTTTTATCATTCTTAAGAGACAAATTTGCAGAAAACATGCTCACCACTCCCAACGCTATGACTCCAACAATGGCTTGACCTAAGTTGACAGGAATATCTATGCTCACCAAAGCAGCATTTGGCAATATCAAAGACCCATGTAAAATCAAAACTATATTTATAGCCATACACAACCGGCAGATCTCCTTGTGCTGAAACAACTGTATATAAAGTGACGCACATACCATGATGATGCTCAATACTACGAATCCATAATACAGCCAAGTGAATGGGCCACTACTCCCGGCAATACCAGATAAAAATAATGCTCCCAGATTGAATATAAAATAAATGGCACCATATTCAGAAAATGAAAGGGGAAGATTTAAGATATTATTGCCAGATATACAGGCACTTGTACCTTTGCGGGCTCTGCAGATATAATCAAAGGCAAGATTATTGAACCCTTTTTCCTTCAGCAGATATGCACCGGATAGTAAAAGTCCCGTACAATTTAACGCATATAATATGATGCCTGTCAAATTGTAACTGAAGTTTCGGACTTTTTAAAATAGTGAATATCAAATAAATATACATAACAAAATAGTTGCATAATATAACGTAAATCATTATCTTTGAGTTAGT
>JAYTNJ010000043.1:0-5698 GCA_043748345.1 Saprospiraceae bacterium | reverse complement strand
AAGTAACAAAAAAAGAAAAGAAACATATAATAATAAATAATAATATATTTATTATAAATTAAGATTAAACTGTCCGAACATTGGGGGTAACTATATAATAAATTATTGTTCTTTTGCCATCCTGAATTTAAAAGCACAGAATATAAGTTTGAAAATTCAGTTTTGAGTCAAAATTTTTGCATAATAAGATCTATACATATTTGGTGGGGGAAAATAATTCTGAAAAAATCAACTGGGAGATAACCATACCTGTACTAAATGAAGAAAAAACATTGAAAAATAATGTTTTGGTAGCTCTTCATTACATAAAAAATCAAATAACTCCCTATATTTCTATCGTAATCGCAGACAACGGATCTACGGATATGACTGGAGAAATAGGAAAATCCCTTAGTAAAACTTATGAAGGAATCAAATATCTGAAATTGCCCAAAAAAGGTGTAGGCATGGCTCTCAGAACATCCTGGCTTCAGTCATCAGCAGACATTGTCGGATACATGGATCTGGACCTTGCTACTGACCTGAATCATCTCAGAGAAGTATATGATTTGCTGACAAAAAACAGATATGAAATCATCAATGGATCGAGATTATTACCAGATTCTGTTGTAAAAAACAGAAGCATTATGCGGGAGATAACCTCCAGGTCTTTTAACCGGCTGATTCAGGTTTTGCTGGGTGTAAGACTCACAGATGGTATGTGTGGCTTTAAGTTTTTCAGGAGAAGTACTGTGGTTCCATTGATAAATACAGGCATCAAAACGGAGGGATGGTTTCAATTGTGAAAAATTACATCAAAAACCAGTGTTTTTCTGTTACTTTACAGCTTTAAACATTTGAATATTTGTCGAACCTCTATTGCCACATGGCTTTAGCCTGTGGCACAAAAGATGGTGCACTAAGGGCTTTAGCCCAATAAAATGTAATTGTTTTGACTAAAGTCAATGGCATTTTTATTTAGCATTCCACTGGCTGAAGCCAGTGGGAATTGATATATTTCCAGAATTCGTCAGTTCAAACGTAGTTTGGATTTTTTGACTTTTATCTTTCAATTGTGAAAAATTATTACTGAAGTCAGTGGGAATGGATGTCTTTCCAGAATGAAAAATGATTGCTCAAGCCAGTGGGAATAGATGTCTTTCAAGTGTGAAAAATGATTGCTTTAGCCAAGTGGGAATGGATAGCGCTCAAGGCAGTAATTTGAGTGTTTTTATTAACTCACGGGTTATCTATTGCCACATGGCTTTAGCCTGTGGCACAAAAGATGATGTGCTATGGGCTTTAGCCCAATAAAGTTTTACATTTTGGCTAAAGCCTGTGGGAATTTTATTTTTCATTCCACTGACTGAAGCCAGTGGGAATGTATATTTTACCAGTGTGGATAATGATTGCTCAAGCTAATGAGAAAGGAAATGTCAAGACAAAGTATAGTGGTCATATTTTAGTACCTCATAATTATCTTTTGCCACATGGCTTTAGCCTGTGGCACTAAAGATAGTGCTCTAAGGGCTTTAGCCCAACAAAAGATTATTTTGGCTAAAGCCTGTGGAAGTTTTGTTTTTCATCCCACTGGCTGAAGCCAGTGGGAATCTATGATAATTTTAATATCACATAAATCAACATATAGTAAGATGAAGGATGAATTTTTATCAACTTTGAAATTACACCATACCTGATTAAAAAAAAACTGTTGATTGATAAATTAATTGGTTATGGGAAAAATCAGATTAATTTGTTAAAGAATCACTCTTATTCAATCATAATAAAAAATCTGAAATATTTTGATGACTTATTAAATGTGTGGTAGCACGTGGGTAGGCGTTTGTAAATGTCTTAGTAAATTTTATTTTTTTATTTGCATTCCATTTAAACTCAAAGGCTGATAACTGACCATTTTTTTCTTCTAAATAATCTATTTCCTGTTGTTCTTTGGTGCGCCAAAAATAAGCGTTTGCATAATTTTTGTAATAATGATTGAATTTCATTCTCTCAGATACTAAAAAATTTTCAAACAAAGCACCCACATCTTGCCTGGCTTCAATCATTTGAAAATTAGAAATCAACGCATTGCGAATGCCATTGTCATAAAAGTAGATTTTTTTTGCCATTTTCAACTCGCTTCTCAAATTTCTATTGAAAGAATTAAGTTTGAAAATGATAAACGATTTTTCTAATAAATTGACATAGGCTTCTACTGTTTTGCTGTCTAATCCTATTAAATTTCCAATCTCGTTATAGGATACTTCTGAGCCTATTTGAAAAGACAAGGCTTGCAGTAGTTTCACTAATTTTTCCGGTTTTTTAATAGTGTCCAACATCAGAATATCTTTAAACAGGAAGCTATCTGAAAGGAGCTTTAATAATTCTATCTCATTACCTTCGTTAGTAATAATTTCCGGATAATACCCAAACACCAATCGGGAATTAAGATGTCTGGTTTCTATCAATTCGGTATGATGAGTTACCATTTCAGAATAAGATATGGGAAACAGTTGATTCTCAAACTTGCGACCTGTTAATGGTTCGTTGGTTTTATTTCGCAATTCAAACGATGATGAACCTGTGACAATTAATTGAATTTCGGGATAAGTGTCATGTATTAATTTTAAGCATAATCCTATGTTATCTATCCGTTGAGCTTCGTCAATCATCACCATTTTATGATTACCTATCATTGCTTTAAGTTGAGTAGATGTAGCATTTGCAAATCGTTGTTGAATATCATATTCATCACCATTGAGCCACAAAACAGCCTCGTTTTCTTTGGCTATTTTTTTGAGTAAAGTGGTTTTACCGGTTTGTCTGGCGCCTAATAGCAGGATGACTTTGTTTTTAAACAGTTGTGCTTTGATGGTACCTTCTAATGACCTGACTATCATAAAATCAAATTTGAATGGTAAATATACAACTATATTGGAACTAATTCCAAAAATATAGTAACTTTATTGGAATGTAATACAATTTATAGAATATTATTTGAAAATATTTTTCAATTGCCACATGCTTTAATCGATTATAGTTGTTTTAGTATTGTATTTTTTTATATTTAAATTGCTACTGGCTTTAGCAAAACAATAGTACATTTTTGCTAAAGCCAAAGATTGGACATATTAAATACCATTCCATTGGCTGACGCTTGTGGCTATTTGTGAGATTTTTGATATAAAAACAGGGAATTCTTAGGTGATAAAATTTGGTGGCTGTCTTTTACTCACCCCCGTCCCCTTTCTTCAAAAGATAGGTGACTCTTGCGTTTAGCATGTCGTCATAATTTCTTATGATTTGGTTTTTATTTGACCAAAGCAGAATTGGAAAATCTTCCCTCCAAGTTGTGTATAAATGGCAATTTATGAGATTTAAGATATTAGCAAATAGAAGAATGATAGATTTATTTTTCAATTGCCACATGCTTTATTCGATTAAAATCTTTTGATTTTGTTATTTTTATCTTTCTATTGCCTCATGGCTTCAGCCTGTGGCATTAAAGTGGTGTCAATGGGTTTAGCACAAAAAAGTGTTACATTTTGGCTAAAGCCAGTGGGCATTTTGTTGATCATTCCACTGGCTGAAGCCAGTGGGAATTGACAATTTCAATTGTAAAAAATTATTACTGAAGTCAGTGGGAATGGATGTCTTTCCAGAATGAAAAATGATTGCTCAAGCCAGTGGTAATAGATGTCTTTCTAGTGCGAAAAATGATTGTTGAAGCCAAGTGGGAATGGATAGCGCTCAAGGAAGTAATTAGAGTGTTTATATTGACTCACGGTTATCTATTGCCACATGGCTTTAGCCTGTGGCACAAAAGATGGCGCTCTAAGGGCTTTAGCCCAAAAAAGTATCCAATTATTTTGATATAAAATGAAATAAATAATATTTTTGACAAAATATTTTTCACTTGCCACATGGCTTTAGCCTGTGGTACTAAAAGATGGTGTGCAATGGGCTTTAGCCCAAATCCTACCAGTTAAAAAAATAATTCTTATGCCTTACATAAAAGTATATATCCATGTAGTATGGAGCACAAAAAACTGGATGCCTCATCTCGATTCTGAAGAATTAAGGAAAAATGTATGGCAACATATCAAAGAAAATGCCGCAGAGAAAAATATCTTCATAGACCATATCAATGGGCATAAAGATCATTGTCATTGTCTTATATCGCTTGGTTCAGATCAAACCATTCAAAAAGTAGTACAGCTGATAAAAGGAGAATCTTCCTTTTGGATCAACAAATATCAATGGACAAAACAAAAATTTGAGTGGCAGGATGAGTATTTTGCTGTCTCAGTTTCTGAATCCATGATCGAAAAAGTTAGAAATTATATTAGAAATCAGGAAGAACATCATAAAAAGGTTTCATTTCAGGATGAGTATGATGAGTTTATCGCCAAATATGGTTTTACAAAACATACAGATAATTTTGGCTAAAGCCAGTGGCAATTTTTTTGCTGTCCCACTGGCTGAAGCCCAGGGTTGTTCACGTCTAAATATTTTATATATGAATTTATATTATAAGTTCAATAGAATCTACTAAGTTGTTCTGATGCTTCTCGATTCCATACTTTATACTTTGATAATTGTTGAGTCGGAAGATGTTTTGGATCAGACATCTTACGCTTGACATTATTGTTGATCTTGCCAGATTTTTAATTCTACTCCCATCCTCATTCATTATGACATCTTTTACCCAATGACTTTTGTTCTCTATCCCCCAATGTCCCCTAATTTTGTCAGCATAGTATTGAGCCGATTGCTCTGTTCTACTTGTTATATAATAGTGGTTATGATTGTATGCCTTTCCTTTTCTGATTCCGCTTGATGTTAATATCAAAATATGGTTTATTTTCTTCCATTTGTTTAGCTCAGCGTCATCAAAGCTAGGTTCATATACTCTTATTATTCGATTTTCTTCTCTCCCTCGATTCTTTTCTGTTTTATTATATTCACTAATGTGATCAGATTGACTTTCATAAGTCTTAACTGCTTCAAATAAGTTCTTTCTATTACCTTTTACTTGGATTAAGTAATCATTTCCTCCATCCACGATGGTGTCGATCGTTTTTTTTGGCAATGTAGAGCATCTAAGGTAAACGTTACACCCTGTAACTCTAAGTCTTGTATCAATTCTCTGGCTGCCTCTGCTTCATTATCTTTATTGCTTTGATACGATGTGCTTTGGATCGTTATGCCTAACTTATTTGCAAATGCACTGACTATAGCTATAAAATTATGTTTTTCATTATTATAATCCGTTACGGTGGATCTCAATACTTTGCCATCTATAGCAATCCAAAAATCAATGGTGTCCTCCGGTAAATATTGCATAACCCATTGCTTGATAGCTTCGTTAAATGATTTGAAATCAATAAGCTCTAAACTATTAAACAACATGGTTTGACTAGGTATTCCGTGCTGAAGGTTATATCTGTCGATAAAGAATTTCTCATTGCTCTTTATAAATCGCGAAGTATCTCTAATACCAAATCTACCACTCAGCCCTGCAAGTACAATCATTTCTAATAAGTTACAGAGATTTATTCTTTTACCCTGTGCTCTTCTCCAATCAGGTACCTGGGCAAGAAAATCAACTAATGGTTTCATTTATTTTTTTCGCAAATATATTAAATATTTTGATAATATATAAAATATTATAATATTTATTTATTAGACGTGAACAACCCTGGGCTGAAGCCAGTGG
>JAYTNJ010000042.1:0-25892 GCA_043748345.1 Saprospiraceae bacterium | reverse complement strand
AAATACAGCATTATAGTCTTTATAGATAACTTCTTTCAAACTTGTCACGTAAGAATTAAAATGTGTTACTATGTCCATATTAAGAATATAATTTACCTCTTCATCAAGTACCACTTCAGGCAACCTGAAAGATGGTATTTGGCTGCGCATCATACCTCCTCCTTTTGTCTGATCATCATAAATATGCAACTCATACCCAAGCGGAGCAAGATCTCTGGCTACCGATAGTGAAGCAGGTCCAGCTCCTATTAAAGCTATTTTTTTTCCATTCTTAATTTTAGGAATATCAGGTAATAAATGTGCAATGTCATCTTTAAAATCTGCTGCAACTCTCTTTAGTCTGCAAATAGCCACAGGTTCTTCTTCAACTCTTCCTCTTCTGCAGGCAGGCTCACAGGGTCGATCGCATGTTCTTCCTAAGATACCTGGAAAGACATTTGATTCCCAGTTGACCATATACGCCTCCGTATATTTTCCGGCTGCAATTAGTCTAATGTATTGTGGAACAGGAGTATGAGCAGGGCAAGCATATTGGCAGTCTACTACTTTATGATAGTATTCTGGATCATTTACATTAGTGGGTTGCATAATTTACCTTTATTTTAAAGTATGGCACTTGATTTTTTCAAAACATTAATGCTTTTCTAATGGCAAATATATAATTTATTATTATTTCAAAAAAATAATATTACAAAGAGAGTAGGGGCTTGAAATATATGATGTTAACTTATTCCTATAAATTATAAAATTTCTGCTAGTTCAATAGGGTTGCCAAACACTACGCGACCTGTTTCAGATTTAATAATATTTCCACATGCAACTTTAAGATCATGTTCAAAAAAAAGGAAATGTTTACCATCAGTAGCCTTATCATGAAGATTTTGTTTTTCCTTCAGGCAATCCAATGGCTTCATATCATAAGCCATTATATATGGAAGCTGGACGTGGTGGTGAGAAGGGATTAAATCAGCACAATAAATAAGGGTATTGCCTGAAGGAAGTTTAATATATGGTATCATCATTGCTTCTGTGTGCCCATTTACAAAACTGACTGTAATATTTTCTGAAAATGCTACTCCTTCCTGAACATCAATAAACTTTAAAACACCCATTTCCTTAAGTGGCACAAAGTTTTCTTTCAAAAATGATGCAGCTTCTCTTGCATTTGGGTTGTATGCCCATTGGTAATGAACTTCATTTGACCAATACACTGCATTGGGGAAAACAGGCACAATTTGACTTTTAGAATTAAATGCTAACGATCCACCTACATGATCAAAATGGAAATGTGTCAAAAATACATCAGTAACATCTTCTGTTTTTAAATTTATTTGGGATAATGCAAATTCAAAACTTATGTCATCGTGTGGATAAAAGTGCTTCCTGAATTTTTCATCCTGTTTTGAACCCACACCGGTATCAATTAGTATCTTACGAGCACCGTCCTCTACTAAAAGGCACCTCATTTGCCAGGTACATAAATTTTCATCATCTGCGGGGTTTAACTTATTCCACATACGCTTCGGGACAACACCAAACATAGCTCCACCATCCAGTTTAAATTTTCCTGTTTCAATAATGTAAAGTTTCATAACAACTGGCTGTAAATTATTAATAACCTATTTTCTTTTTATCTCCTTTTTTTATCTCCTCTGCTAAATGAATCATCTTTATAGCAGTATGTGCTGCCTCGATACCTTTATTGCCAAATTTTCCTCCGGATCTATCAATAGCTTGTTGCATATCATTGGGGGTAAGTATTCCAAAAACAATAGGCTTACCTGATACTAAACTAAGATTCATAATACCACCTGCTACTGCATTACTTATGTATTCGTCATGTTTGGTTTCACCTTTTATTATACATCCTATGCAAATGATAGCGTCTAATTTATAATTTAATAGTAACATTTTTGCGGCAGCGGGTAACTCAAAAGCACCAGGGACATTATAACTAATAAGATCATCATCTGTACATCCATATTTTTTCAATTCAAATAAGCATGCATCCCGCATTGAAAAAGTAATAGCATCATTCCATTCAGAAGTGATTATTGCAATTTTTGCGTTAATTAGATTACGCAAATTACTATTTATTGAATGTGAGAGATTTGTCTTTTTTGTGGGCATCGTTTTGATATCAATTCAAATAAATAAAAAAAGGCAGAATTTAAACATAAATTCTGCCTATTGAGTTTACTATTTTTTTAATAATTATTGGAGTCTTGCTAAAAGCTTCTCAGCATCCTTAAATTCGCTTGAGTCAGGGTACTTTGTTTTTATTTTTTCTAATTGTTCGGCAGCCTCTTTTGTTTTACCCTGGGAATAATACAAAATAGCAAGCTTATGGATATAATAAGGTGATAACAAATCATTTTCTGCTGAATCTGCTGCATCTTTATAAAAGCTTAATGCTGTATCTTTATCTCCAAGTTCTGCATGGGCATCACCGAGTGCTCCAAGCTTCATAAGTGAAGTAACATCATCTTTAGCTGAATAATCATCAAGATAAGAAATGGCATCCTCATATTTTCCTATGTTAAGATAAGAAATACCAGCATAATATTTTGCTAAATTTGCGGCTTTGGTTCCACCGTAGTTATCTATAATACCCAGAAATCCATCAAAACCTCCACCGGGATTTTCTAAAGCCAAAGCAAATGAATCTTTTGCAAAAACCTCTTCAGCTTTATACATTGCGTTCACTGCGTCTTTTTCTTTCGGGCCTATGTAAAGATATTTATAAGCAAAATATAATGCCGCTAAAATTGCAATCCCCATCACTATGTAAGAGATAACTTTCTGATTAATATCTAAAAAATTTCTTACAGTTGCTTGACTTCCTTTAACTTCTACTACATCAACAATTTCGTCCGAAGCAGCAGAAGACTTAATTTTTCTTTGTGCCATAATACTAAGTTTTTAAAAATTTGCGCAAAGGTAATAAATCCAATTTTATATTTCATAAATCTGCCAATTTTATGTAAATATTTATTAATTTATAAACTTATTGGTTACCAGATACCAATTATCCATTTCCCTTTTTCTTGAACGGGTTAAAGTCTTTAAGTTTTTCCTTGATTTTTTCAACTTCAGAATCAGCATTTTTATTTAGAATTTCTTTAGCTTTTTGTTTCAAAGAATCAGAAATAGCTCCTTTAGATAGGGTATCTAATTTATTAATCAAGACATCGTTTGCTTTTGCTTTTAAACTGTCCATGGCTTTTTCAGCCGCTTTTGTTGCTTGGTTTTTGACTTTTTCTAGTTCTTCATTTGCTCGCTTCGTAATAGTGTCCTTAACTTCAGCCTCCTTTCTTTTAATTTCAGTTTTTAAACTGTCTTCAATAGCGTTTATCATCTCCTTTACCTTTGTTTCAGCTGCATTATTTATCGCTTCTCCTTTTGATGTTTTGGGTGTTATTTTAAATATCGGCTTTTTGAATGTTCCATTCATTTTTACACTTAAAAATATATCAGGCCCTTGATTAATATTCACTCCCAATTTTAGTGCTTCCTTTTCGATGATACTCAATCCTTTTTCACCAAAAGAAATAATTTTATTTTTTTTCAATAATTCCCTGGGTATCACTAAATCTATGTTATAATCCATGTCTTTGCCAAATCCATGTTTACCGGAAATGGTAAAATCTATACCATTAATTTTATTTGAGTATTCTTTGAGTTCTACAAATCCATGGATGATATCAAACCAATTTTTTGTATTAGTTAGATTTATTTCCTTCAATTCTTTTATACCTATTTTTTCTGCTAATTCAGCCATAGGATTTAAACCACGAATACTACCACTTAGGGTTTCTAAAAGTCCAGATGCATCCAATGAACTCAAATCAGGCATCATGTTTTCGCCCAGTTTCCCTTTCATTACCAGTGTAGTATTAAAAAAACCATCTATGTAAGATGCAATGGGTGCGGCTTTTCTGAACATTTCAAGCTTACTTATTGCTTCCGCAAAATTAATTTTGCTCAGATCCAACTTTACCGAGAAATCCGGATTTGAAAGATCAACTGTGCTATATAACCCTTCTAATGCTAATTTACCGCCCAAAGTATATGTTTCAAGGTTTTTTAAAACTATTTCACTATTTTTTACTTCCAGATTACCTTTAAATTTTTTTAAGGTTAGATTTGTGTAAATTAACTCTTTTATCTCAGTATCTATATTCATCCTCATCCTTTCGGGTACTGGAATAATTGAATCAACGCTGGAAGACTTTGTTTTAGAAGTAATTATAAACTGATTGGCATTAAGTTTATTTGAATTTAGTTGAATTTTTCCATCAAGTATACCATTAAGAAATAAATAATCATAGACGCCTATTATGGTACCAGTAATTAAAAGATCACTTTCTCCGATGATTGCCGAAAAGCGTTTTACATCAATAGCGTTTGCAGCCATTTTCCCATCCAAAACAATGTTTTCAATTACCTTTTCATCAAATTGAACTTTTTTTATACTAAGATTTATTGTTATTCCCGAACTCTTAAGCATTTCAATATTTAGAGCGGATGGAGCTTTTGTTGATTCTTGTTGTTTGCTATTAACCTTCCATTCATTGACATCAAAAAAATCAGACTTAATATTTAGATCGGCTTGAATTGACTTGTCAGGAGAAAATATAGTTAGAGGGTTCCTGACCACCATACCAAGATCCATGTTGCTTTTTCCTATTTTAATTTGATTTGCTGAAAGTTCAAGCTTGGCGGGTGATGCAATACAATTCCCCTTCTTGATGAAAATTTGTGGCATGCCTTTAGACCTATATGTAATTGAATTAGCATCAGCTGTGCCATTAAATTTAATAGTTTGATAATTTTCAGCATCAATATCACTCATTTTAGCACTAAATGAAAAGTCGCAAACAAGAATTCCTGATAATTCTTCAATGTCTGGAATCGGGTATGCATCCTTCAGCGTTTTTAAATTAAGTCTGGCATTTAATTTTCCAGAAACATTTTTGTTTCCTGCTAGATTTTCAAGTCGTAAATCTCCTTTAATAGGATCATTTCCTACAAAAAGCTGAAGACCATTGATATCAATCGCCAAATCTTTATAATCAGGCCTTGAAGCTTTAACGTTAATACCAGCTTGAATATTTTTAACATCCTGCGAGAAAGAAGGATATTTTAAATAGCCATCTTTTATTTTGATAGAAATGTCAAAAGGTGGCATTATATTGAGTTTGTCTGAATAAAGTCCTTTTACAAACCCAGAAATAGTTGCGGTTCCGGATGATTTTACAGCCTGAAAATCATGGGTATAGGCATTTGGCAAAACAGAGATAAATGACTTAAAGGATTCAGAATTCGTCTTAAAACTAACATCGCTATAAATATCGTTATCCTTTTTTTGAAAATATCCTGCACCAGTCAAATCAAGGTCATTTACCTTTAGCACATTATTAAGCAGTGTATATTTTTGTTCAGGAAAATTGATGTTGATATTTGATTTTAATACAACTTTTCCTCTTTTTAAATATTCTGTCCCGTTGTATTTAATACTGAAGGAATCAATAATAGTTTCAGTTTTAAGATCAAATACATCCTGTGTAAAATCTCCATTGCCTTCATGGGTAAAATTTTCAGCAACGGCAAATATGCTCAATGTATTATCCTGATAGGTTAGTTTACCATTAGATATTTTGTACGATTTAAGAAGCAAATGATAAGAAGGTTTGTCAGCAGAACTATCTTTTGATAAGAGGTAGTTTGCATTTATAGAATCTAATAAAACAATATTGATTTCAGGATTGATAGATGAAACACTATTTATTTGAGGGATACTATTTTTACCTATGAGTGAAGCGAAATTTAGATCAATAGATGTAATAGGCGCTTGATACAAAACGATTCCGTCAAATGTGTCTCTACCAATTACGGAAATACTGTCAATACTTATCTTTACATCCGGGAATGATTTTAAAAATGAAATGTTCGCATCTTTAAAATCTATGGTAGCTTTTACTTCTTTATTTGCCATATCTTTAAGAGCCTTCATCAATTCATCTTTGAAAACATGAGGTAACAATACAGCTGCCAAAACTAGCCCTGTGAACACTGCAAGAATAATAAAACCAATTTTCTTCAATAACTTTTTCATATATAATTTTCTATACAAATAAGACGGAATTACTGTTGAAAAAGTTTAAATTTTAAAAACTATTTAAATGGTAGAGCAATAAAAATCTATTTGTTTCAAACTTTCGAGTAAAAATCATCAAAGTTCCAGAATATTTATCAAAAAGATATTTTGGAGTATGCTTGAATCGTAGATAAATTCAATATATTCAATATGTTCTGTTAAATGGAAAAACTGAAAAGTTGGTGTTAAAATGGCATGATTTTATATATACTTATAATTGAAAAACAAACATAGAAGTATAAACCAAATTTTAAATTATGGCAACACCTCACATAGAAGCTAAGAACGGAGAGATTGCTGAATCTATTCTTTTACCCGGAGATCCTCTCAGAGCCAAGTTTATTGCCGATAATTATCTGACAGATGTTCTTCAGTTTAATAGGGTGCGAAATATGCTGGGTTATACAGGATATTATAAAGGTAAACGAGTTTCTGTTATGGGATCTGGAATGGGTATGCCTTCTATTGGAATTTACTGCTATGAACTTATTAAGTTTTATGACGTAAAAAAGCTTATAAGAGTAGGTTCTGCCGGATCTATTCAGGAAAATATTAAAATAAAAGATATAGTTATTGCTCAGGCGGCTTCTACCAATTCAAATTTCAGTAAACAGTTCAAATTAAGAGGAGAAATATCAGCGATTTCTGACTTTTCGCTTCTTTCGAAAGCAGCAACCAGAGCTCAGGAACTAAATCTCAATTACCACGTAGGTAATATAATGAGTTCTGATACTTTTTATGATTTTGAAAAAGGTAGCTGGAAAAAATGGGCTAAAATGGGAGTCGCTTGTTTGGAAATGGAAGCTTATGCTTTATTTCTTACTTCGGCCTTACTCAAGGCTTCTGCACTTACAATTTGTACTATATCTGATTCATTAGTCACTGGAGAAAGCATGGATCATGTAGACAGAGAAACAGCTTTGGGGGATATGATTGGCCTTAGTTTGGATATTTTATAAAAAACAAATATAAAATTCAAATGGAAATAGTTCGCCTTAAGAACAATTACAAAAAAATTCTATTATTATTGTGTTTGGTTTGCACACGATGATATGTATTTTAAAACAATTTTAGTCATTATATTTTTATCCTTTTTTTCTTGTTCTTTTTCAAAAAAGATTAAGGATGGTGAAATGGCATTTGAGAGAAAACAATTTTCAGTTGCAGTAACATTGCTTGAAGACGAATACATAAACTCCCGAAATGAAGCATCCAAAGGCAGAAAAGCATTCTTATTAGGTCAATCTTACCGAAAACTTCATGATTATACAGAATCGTTAACTTGGTTTGAAAAATCGGTTAAACACGAATATGGTGCAGAAGCTTTAGGCAATATGGCCAATGTCTTTAAGATTTTAGAAAACTACACAGCGGCGATTGGTGCTTATCAGATGCTCATAAACATAACCGGGCGAAAGCAAGAATACGATCGTGAAATATTGCTTTGTCGCCAAGCTATTCAAAATAAACAAAAAGTCTCTGAATATAAGATTGAGCGAATGTTTGAAAATTCTTCAGTGTCCGATTACAGTCCTGTCTTGTATGAAAATGATTTTCTTGTTTTCACATCTGAAAGAGAAGCAGCAACAGGAAAAGATCTATATAATTGGACGGGAGAAAAATTTTCTGATATTTTTATCATACAAAAGAATGGATCTGACGTTAAAAAATTTGATTCTGCCATTAATACTTCTCAAAATGAAGGAACTCCCTGGTTTTCAAAAAATATGGAAGTTATGTATTTTACACGATGTTTTACTTTGAGCAATTCAGATGACAGATGTAAAATTATGGAAACAAAAAGAATCAATGAAATATGGGAAGAGCCCATTGTTCTTCCTTTTATTCAGGACAAATTTAATTATAGCCAACCCACATTAATAGAAAATGACAGTATCATGGTTTTTACAGCTGATATTGAAGAGGCCGGAGGACCAACTGATTTGTATTATACTGAATTGCTTGAAGACGGAACTTGGGCAGAACCTGAAAAACTTCCAGAAACCATCAACACCCAAGGTAATGAAAAATTTCCTACAGGTGACGGGGATACATTATATTTTTCAACCGAATATTTGCCGGGATTTGGTGGTTATGATATTTTTAAAACATATTTACGCAAAGACTTTACTTGGGCGCCACCGATAAATCTGGGATATGGGGTTAATTCAGGTGGTGATGAATTTTCATTCATTATTGACTACAAAGCAAAGCCCAAAACAGGAATCCTACAACAAGGTTATTTTACTTCATCAAAGCCGGGGAGTGGGAAGGATGATATTTATCGGTTTACCAAACAGATACAAGAAATTCAAATTACTCCTATAGATACACTGACCGAAAAAGTAAAAGATCCTATTGCCAGAAGTTTATTTGTCACTGTTCGATCCTTTACACCTGAATATTCTATTGCGGATGATCCGAATTCAGAAATCATCGGCAAAACGGCGTTAGCATCCACGTCTATAAGGATTATTGATGATAGAAATACTATAACATCTGAAGGGTACACCGACGATAAAGGATTCTATTATAACTCGTTGGTTGAAGGGAAGGAATTTAAAATAGTCGGAGCAAAACTTAATTATTTAACTGCTTCTTCCAATATAAGCACAAAAAATATAATTTTTAAAGATAATGAAACCACAAAAACCATTAATGTAGAGCTTTTTTTAGATAAAATTTATGTAAACAAGGAAATTAACCTAAAAAATATTTACTACGATTATGATAAATGGGATATCAAAGAAGAAGCTAAACCCACGTTAAATCAATTATCAGCTCTACTGAATGATAATCCCAGAATAAAAATTCAACTCTCAAGCCATACAGATTGCAGAGGTACAGATGAATATAATGTAATCCTATCCCAAAAAAGAGCTCAATCAGTAGTTGATTATCTTATTGCAAAAGGTATCGATGAAAAAAGACTGATACCTGTCGGATATGGTGAGTCTTTTCTGATAGATAATTGTTTATGTGAAAACTGCTCAGAAGATCAGCACCAAACTAATCGGCGAACAACTTTTAAGATAGTAAATTGATGTAAGACTTATCGAATGGACTGCTCTCTAAAATTAATCGCTTACAAATTTACACTTTCATTTCTTTCAATTCTTCTTTGATTTCTTCCTGTATTTTATTGACCCTCATGATAGTAATGCCTTCTTTATCAATCATTTGGTCAAACTCAAAGAAATTAGCCTCAATTTTATGGCGTATTCTTTGGGTATAATCAGAAAGTTTTTCGGCTACTTCTTCTTTCATTTTTGATCGACCTTTTACAATTTCTTCTTCAAATTTAGTGATTACTTTACTCCGATTGAGCCCTAATGTTACACCAGCAAATAAAACACCAACTGCAGTAAGTACACCTCCTGTAATATCAAAAACTGCCCCATGTGCAACTGCCGCAAGAATTACTCCAACAATGGCTACACCTCCTCCGGCTGCCAAATTGGGAGTCATTTTTGATGATTCTGAAACCATTCCTTCATCATAGAAGTTTTCAGCTTTATTCATAAACTGACTGAAACTTTGCTGCAGATCCTTCAACACGCTTATCCTTCTCTCAGCTATGTCAGCAAATATTTCATCGTTGTTTTTAAGTATTGTCTCCGAATACCGTAATTTATTATCCACCAATTTGCCCATAATCTGAATATTTTCGGCCACATCAATGATTCCGTTTTGCAGTTTTTCCCTTAATGAAGTGTTGAGTTTAAGCTCAAAATCATTAGCTTGAGTAACCAACCACTCTTTCAAACTGCTTTCTTTTCCAAAAACAGAACTGAACGACCTCCTTAGCACTGCCATAAATGAGAGTCCATCTACCAGGTCTGAGAGTTTTTGTCTGGTTATATTATCGTAACTATCTAAAAGATTTTCAGATAAAACATTAATTTGTTTTTCTGTTTTTTGATGCTGAGTATCTATAAGCTCTCGTATTTCAACCCTGAATTTTACATCCACCTCGTACTGCCGTATCCTATTTTTCATAGCATCGTCAAGCTTTGAAGAAATAGTAAGTAGCGTATCAACATTATTTTCAAATTTGAGCAGAGCCGCTTTTCCACCTGTTATATTATTGCTTATAAATGTTCTAACTTCTTTAAATCCACTGATATCGTTATAATGCTCTAATTCAAGTTTTGCCGAAACTGCAAAAACCTTTGGATCGATTATACCCTTCTTTTTGGCGTGTTCGACTACTCCTTCAAAATTTATTTTTAAATCTGATTCAGGTAAAAGATCCTTTTGTTGTAAAATAAAGATTATTTTACGATGCCACTCAGCGTTGATGTAGTCAAAAAATTCCCAGGACGATTGTCGATAAGGGTTTTTGGCTTCAAATACAAAAACTATTAGGTCGGAATATGGGATAAATTTTTCGGTTATTTCCTGATGATGTGCGACTATCGTATTTGTTCCGGGTGTATCTACAATAGCAATTTCCTGTAAGATGTCTATTGGCAGATAAATCTTCTTCAAAAATGGATTAATTTTCTCCGTTTTTTCTTCGTCTCCGTACACAATTTGTTGTATTGTATCGGTCATAGGCATAGGTGCAACTTTGCAAACTTCTTTACCTGAGTCAAGCAATGCATTTATGAAACTGCTCTTACCAGCTTTAACTTCTCCGACTATAACAAATGTGAAAGCAGCTTCCAACTGATTTCTCAATTCACCAAGAGTAATTTCCAGCTTTTCATGACCGACATTTTTTGTGACGTCTATAAGTTTGTCCACAGAAATAGCGAGTCTGGTTATTTTATTTTTTAATTCAGGCGTGAGTGTCGTCATGTTATTAATGTCTTCAATTAGCTTAAAGATTTCATTCTCTTTAAGATGGTTAAGGCTTCCGGACCAGTACAAAAGAGTAGATCTATTATGCTGAGATTTGGTGTAAAGTTAAACTTTTCCTGCCAAACCTGAGGATAATTTATAAATGTTATGTTATCATGATGTTTTTTGATTGATGTATCTTTATTATCCAAAGATGAGTTTTGATATGTACTACTATAATCAATTAAAAGATTCATGCCCAGAAATTTCAGCATTAATTCAAGTGAAATTGTATTTAAATCAAATAAAAAGGGAACTTTTTTAAAAAATAACTTTTCAATTTCGGGAAAATAAAATTCCATGTAAGGGCTCTTTCCGTACGCTGATTTTATGGCGTTTAAATGTTTTTTTACCCAATCTTCTTCATAAGAGATCTTAACATCGTATATCAGCTGATGGTTATTTTTACCTTTTGTAAGCGGTATACTCAATGTTAATGGGCCATTTGCAGTAAGTATCAGATATCTATTTCTTGAAGTCCTTTTCTGATAATGTTCATATTTTTCTATGGTAATGTATTGCAAAGCGGGATAATGGCTGTACACTGATGTGGGTGCAAAAATTTGACACTCCTGAATGAAATATTCCATTTAGCAAAATTAGCTAATTTAAACCAATTTTTATTGTTTTGATTTTCCAGATCGACCTTTTTAAAGTTTATATTTTGTCTTCAAAAAATTAGGAATTTGGAAATAATATTAAGTCGTAAATAAATTGGTTATTTTTTTTACATTGTAATTAAATAGGATTTACATGTCATTTTGGGATTTGATATTAGTAAATTTGGGATATTCCATTAAATATTTTTAAAAAAGTACAAGCGGCTTTTTATTTTATTTAGATTTACACTATTATTTTTTTTTAAAATCGAACTTAACTTATGAAACCATTAAGGAATTTTTCATGTATTTTTTCTATTATTCTGACGGTCACAACTTTTAGTTATTCACAAATTACAAAAGCACCTGAACGAAAAGAAGGGGATGGACCTTTTGCAAAATTAATTATTCGTGGGGTGACTTTGATAAACAGTACCGGGGCACCACCGGTGGGACCAGTTGATATTGTAATCGAAAATAATCTAATAAAACAAATCAAAAGTGTAGGCTACCCTGGTGCACCAATAAATGATAAAGACAGACCTAAATCAGGACCTGATGATAAAATAATGGATTGTACAGGCATGTATTTGATGCCTGGTTTGATAGACATGCATGGTCATATAGGTGGACAATCGCAGGGCACACCTGCTGAGTACGTTTTTAAATTATGGCTTGGTCATGGAATCACAACAATCCGCGATCCCGCTAGCGGAAACGGAGTAAAATGGACTATGGAGCATAAAGCTAAAAGTCTTAAGAATGAAATAGCCGCACCGCGCATTTTATGTTACCCAGCTTTTGGTTCAGGTTGGGATAAACCTATCTCAACACCTGAAGAAGCTAGAATCTGGGTTAGAGAAAATGCAAAAAACGGAGCTGATGGTATTAAATTTTTCGGTGCTGCGCCTGAAATCTTTAAAGCAGCTTTGGATGAAAATAAAAAATTGGGACTTAAATCCGCCTGTCATCATGCCCAACTGGAAGTAGGCCGTATGAATGTATTAGCAACAGCTCAAGCAGGTTTGACCACTATGGAGCATTGGTATGGTTTGCCGGAAGCTCTATTTGATGGACAGACATTGCAGGATTATCCGGCGGATTACAATTATAATAATGAACAGAATCGTTTCGAAGAGGCAGGAAGACTATGGAAACAAGCCGCCAAGCCTGGTTCAGAACGATGGAATTTTGTCATGAATGAACTATTAAAACTGGATTTTACGTTAGATCCAACCTTTAATATTTATGATGCCAATAGAGATTTTATGAGAGCAAGGCAGGCAGATTGGCATAAAATATATACTCTCCCTTCATTATGGAAGTTTTATGCACCTAGTAGGATCTCCCATGGCTCATATTGGTTTGACTGGGGTACCGAACAGGAAATTGCCTGGAAAGAAAATTATAAGTTATGGATGCAATTTGTAAACGAGTATAAAAATAAAGGTGGTAGGGTCACAGCGGGATCAGATTCTGGTTTTATTTATCAGCTTTATGGATTTGGTTATATCAGAGAGCTTGAATTACTTAGGGAAGCCGGCTTTTTACCACTTGAAGTTATAAGGGCGGCCACACTGAAAGGTGCTGAAGCTTTGGGTCTGGCAGACAAGATTGGAAGTGTTGAAATTGGAAAATTTGCAGATTTAGTTATACTGGAAGAGAATCCCTTAGCAAACCTCAAAGTACTTTATGGCACCGGTACTGTTAAGCTCAACGAAAATAATGAAGCAGTGAAGATAGGGGGAGTAAAGTATACAATCAAAGATGGTATTGTTTATGACGCAAAACAAATGCTTGCAGATGTCAAAGCAATAGTAGATAAAGCAAAAGCTGAAAATGGCGGAGAACTCCTACAACCTGGTGAAAAGAAAATAAAACCATAAAAAAATGGCCTGAATTTCAGGCCATTTTTTTGATCTTATGATCAATAGTAAAACATTTACCAAAACTTTTTACCTAACTTTCTCAAGGTATAGGAATCTGTTCTCTTTATAATAACTCAAACTCAATACAAGTGGTGGAATATCAAAAGCAACGGATTTGATCTTCGTTAACATACCGAAAATATATCCGTTGTTATTTTTGTTTTTAATACCATAACATATTCATATTTTCTGACTGATTCTTTAACCAGTATCCAACTTAGTGAAACATATTCAACTAATTTTGATACTACAAAGATGACAAAAATAATTACTCATAAAAAATACAAAATAACAATATAATAATATAATTAAATTAATACTATTTAATATACTGATAATCATGTACCAAAATTATTCTATGCCCATATATGGGCAATAAAAAAGCCTTTCGGAAATCCGAAAGGCTTTAAAAGATTCAATTTTACAAATCAATATCTTAGTATCTTCTCTCTCTTGGTCTAAAATTGTTATCTCTTCTTGGAGGATTAGCTGGCCTTGGTTCAGCTTTTTTGCAAACAATAGTTTGACCATCAAACTGAGTTTCATTTAATCCTGCAATTGCAGCAATACCAGCATCTTCGCTTCCCATTTCTACAAATGCGAATCCTTTTGATCTACCAGTATCCTTGTCCATAATTACTTTGGCGGAAACAACCTCGCCATACTCTGAAAAAAGTTTTTCTAAAGCTTCAGAAGAAGTTCTGTAGTTTAGCTTAGCAACAAAAATGTTCATTAAAAAAAAATTAAAAATAAAAAATAAAAAAACAATTACGACCTAACAATGCAGGTCAGAAATTCGATATCGGTACAAAGATATGAGATTTAATAATACAAAAGTTAAAAATTATTAAAAAGTTACATATTTATTTTTTAAATGCCATTATCTGCACGGATTTGTTTTAATTTTGCAATAAATATTAAGAATAAATATGCAACAGCTTACCAGAAATATAATGATGATAAGGCCTGCTAATTTTGGATTTAACAACCAGACGGCCATCAATAATGCTTTTCAATCAAAAGAAACAATAACAGATCCTTCTTTCATACGGGCAGCAGCAATTGATGAGTTTGACAATATGGTATCATTACTAAAAGCTAAAGGTGTACAGGTTTATGTAATAGAAGACACTGAAATACCTGTAAAACCTGATGCTATTTTTCCCAATAACTGGATAAGTTTTCATGAAAATGGGGTAGTAATCACTTATCCTATGTTTGCGCCCAACCGCAGAATAGAAAGAAGGGAAGACATAATTTCAAAACTCGGAGAAAACTTTAAAATAAACAACCGATACTCCTTTGAGTTTTATGAAAATGAAAATGAACCATTATTTTTGGAGGGAACAGGTAGTATGATTTTCGACCGACATAATAGTATAGTTTATGCTTGCCTTAGTCAAAGAACTGAAGCCACACTTTTGGATAAATTTAATGTATTGATGGGTACAAGGAGTGTAGTTTTCAAATCTTTTGATAAAGATGGGCTGGAAATATACCACACAAATGTTATGATGGCTCTTGGTGAAGACTTTGTAGTGATTTGTATGGAATGTATTCACGACGAAGATAGCCGAAAACAATTATATAATATTTTTGAAGAAACCGGTAAGGACGTGATAGAAATTTCTCTTAAACAAGTTGAGTCTTTTGCCGGCAATATGCTTGAAGTTAAAGGTAGTGGTAATAAAAGATATCTTTGTATGTCTGAAAGTGCTTATAATTCACTTAATAAAGAACAGAAAGATCGTCTGAGTGCTAAAACTGAACTTCTCCCACTTCCTATTTCCAACATAGAAAAATATGGTGGGGGAAGTGTCAGATGTATGATGGCAGAGATTTTTTTACCTGAGAAATAATTTTTTATCGCTTGATCAACACCTTACTAATGTAGTTTATGCACGAATCCATTAAAGACTTTAGATCAGTTATTGAAATTCCTGTAGCGTGGGGAGATATGGATGCTGCCCAACATGTAAATAATACAGTCTACCTTCGATATGGAGAAACCAGTCGTATTGAATTTCTAAGAGCTTGCGGTATAGATTTTGACATCAAGGGAAGCGGACTAATATTGGCTGAAATAAATTGTAAGTATAAATTTCCATTGACTTTCCCGGATAAGGTTTGGGTGGCGACGAGACCAATACTTGACACAATAGACGACCATAGTTTTTGGACTGAACAAATTCTAATCAGTCAGAAGCACAATAGAATAAGCGCAATTCTTCAGGCGAAACTTGTGTACTACGATTTTTTACAGCTTAAAAAATCAGTGCTTTCTACGCAAATCATTAAAAATTTGTATCATTTTGAAAAGCAACTTTAAAATATTCTGATTTCTTTATACTTAAAGTAGATTTGATTGCTAAAATTTAGAATTTTAATTGATGCATTTTCAATGAATTAAAATCAAAATATTTCGAAATCTAATATCTTTTGACTATAATTTAGTATTTACAAGCATGTCTACTGATTAACTTGATACCTGCATCGGTCATCACATACACTTCAGTATAAAACAGGTTAAACTCTGACGATTTCCCTTCTAATGATACATAAAAAGTACCTTTACCAGTAACAACTGCAGTTTTCTCTAAGATTCTTACTTTTGATTCATGTACTTTTACATCATTGTAGGTAAGTTTCCCAGATTGAATGTTGGCCATAACTTCAGTTTTTGACTCTTGCCAACCATTGGAGTGGATGTAAAAGACATCATTATGGAGTAGGGTGGTGAGGGAGTCAAGTTTCTTTTCAACCAGCCACCGGAATTTTTGCAAATGGAGATTATTGATTTGAGAGCGCAATTCATTATCAGTATCGAACATTTTGATGACTTCTACAGGAAAATCTGTTACAAGAATGTCTAATTGACTTCTTCTGATGAAAGATTTATAAAAATCAGACGTCTCTGGTACAAATTTTTTATTCCATAATTCCCGGGGATCGCTAATCAACGGAATATTTGCCAATTTAAGATAGTTTATTAGGGAATCAGGAGTCGCATCTGTCACATAAGCTGCTAATCGGTCATAGGTAGCCTCCAGGTTCTTAAAATTATTAAATTCTCCAGCATTTGAAACAAGGGTCGATATCATGATGTTTTTAGTCAATTCTAAGGCTTTTTTTGTATTTTTAATAGAAAAAGTCAGAATTACACATCTGTCTGACATTTTAAATTTTTTTAATAATGCATCAACCTTAGGGTACAATTCATCATCTTTAATATCGAGCATTAAATAAATGGCCTTATCGGCGGAAAAGAGTAAATATTCTTCAAATGAAACTAAATTATTATTGGTCACTTCACCATTTTGGGACTTTAAATTGAGTTTCTTCAAATATTCAGAAGATTTAGTTGATATCTTTCCAGCATCATTGGTTGTTCTATCCAATGTAGTATCGTGCAGCAGCCAAATTTTCCCGTTCTTATCACTTCTAAGATCGATTTCAACCATAATTGGCCTTTGATTGATTTTATCCAATATAAATTGGGTAACCTCAATACTATTCTCCGGGTAAGAAGGATAAAATCCACATCTATGTCCACAAACTAAAGGACGTGTGTCAGACAATAAAGTCTTTAAATTTTGATTTTGTCCAAGGATGACAAAAGAAGATAAGCAAATAAATATCGAAATTAAATTAGATTTTGACATCATTTTAGATTAAAATAAAAAAGTCAGACAAATGTACACTTGCCTGACTTTTTATATAAGATAAAAAAAATTATTATTAATTGAAAGTATATCTGACACCTAACTGTGCCTGCCATACATTATCTACAGTAATACTCTTTCTATAAGAATCTTTAAGTAAAACAGTTTGTCCTTCCACTACTTGTGTTGCTAAACGGTATGAAGGCAGGCCATCAGCACTAGTTGCAGCAACAGTTAATGGATTACTTGTAGTAGTGACCCAACCAACTCCCCATGCATTATTTAGAAGATTTCCAAAATTAATCATATCAAGTCTGATTTGAATTGCATTCTTTTTTCCACCTACTTTAATAATTAAGTCTTGAATTACAGCCAGATTTACACGGGTAAACCAAGGGAATACGCCACCATTTCTTTCAGCAAATGTTCCTCTTCTGGACTTCAGGTAATCATTTTTGTCTATAAACACATCATATGCTGCTTGCTGTTCAGCAGGTGTAAAAGTTTTGGCAGTTGCGCCGGAACCAACAGTTAAAGCGGCAAATGTCATATCCGTACCTTTATTTGGTACAAAAATAAGATCATTATTCTGACCATCTCCATTAAGATCATTTCCGTAAGTGTATGACAGAGGGCCACCTGAATTAGATTCAAGTCCAAAGGTAATAGTTGTTCCACCGCCTACTTTATCACCATACTGAATATTATAAGTTGCATATCCCACGATTCGGTGACGACGATTTTCATCACTCAAGGTTTCTTCAAGATAATTTTGACCACGATAGGTTGGCATATTTGCTTGTACTGTACTGCCCACGGCTTGGATATCACGTGCATTACCAAAAGTATACCCAATCATTCCACCCAGCCCGTCAACAGCCGATTTTTCAAGTTTTGCAGTTAATGTTACCGAATTTCCAATATCCGTATTCCTTAGCACAAACACATTTGTTGTTGCAGCATTGGTTAATCTTGAAACTGGAAATCTATCTCTTTGGTCAGGACCAGTAAATTTACGATCCGGAGCTTTAAGATTTGCATCTATATATCTTAACCCGTTAATTGTCTTGTTGTATATTCCTTCTATAGTTGCAGAAAAACCACCTCCTAAATTTTTATCTATGGCTAAGTTTGTTTTCCAAATAGTAGGATATTTTAAATTATCAGATGATGCATTGATGACATAAGGTGGCAATTTAGTAATATCAGTCGTAGCAGGAATATATTTGGATTGATCCAGTGTGAACGGAAAACTTTTAGTATTATCCTGTCTAATGGCTACTGTATTTACACCATTGTTTCCCAATTGATTAGATACTAACACCTGTGGGATTCTGGAAACAAAAATACCCGTTCCACCACGCAACTGAATAGACCTGTCACCTTTGATGTCATAATTAAAACCTAATCTTGGTGAAAACAAAACCGCTGCTTTTGGAAATTCTGCAGTATTAATTTTCAGATCATTCCCATTTTCGTCTTTGTAAGTAAGGGCAGCCACAACCGGATTAAAAAAATCAGCAGCGGTCGAATTATCGTATGAAATATAATCAGCTCTCAATCCGCCTGTTAATTTTAATTTGTCATTCACTTTAAATTCGTCTTGTACATAAGCAGCCCAAGTTGAAGTTTTAAGTACCTGTAATGGTTCAGCCCCACCAGGTAAAAGCGAATACCTAAGGTTATATCTGTTTAATGTTACAGGAGAAACCGGATTATTTGGGTCTGTCTTATATTGTAAAGCGGCTGTTTTGAAGTCAGCGATAGAATTATAAACATACACACCATTTGAAGATGGAAAGAAGACGTTATTTGAATTAAAATATTCAAAGGAAGCTCCGAAGGTAAATTGATGGTCTCCTGCAAATTTGGTAAGGTTGTTTGTAATGTTAAAAGTTGAGTAATTCAACTTATTGTTAGGTGTAAAAGGATCAAATCCTATGGATGTGTATGTAGAGCCGTCTTTTAAGATATCGATTGTTGGGAAGATATCTCCTACATATCTTCTGTCTTCAATTTGCTTATTATATCCAACAACTAAATTATTTGATAGAGTTGGAGCGAGAATGGAGTTTAGCTCAAGAGCAACTGATCGGGTATTATCCTGTATTAAGTACCCAGTATTTTCGGGGGATATGGCAAGTGCTCTATTTGTCCTGTTTCCATTTCCAGCTGTATTGCTACTATTGCTGTCGCTGATTCTAACTTCTGATTCAGAATCATGATGAGAATACCTAAGAGAAAGTTTATGATTATTATTAATGTTGTAATCAAACCTTATAATACCTTTGGTACTTTTAATATCATTGTTATAACCATCAAAAGCACCTAAATCTCTATTAAAATTGGTTTTCATGAAATTAGATAAATCCTGCATATCTGATTCCAAAACCCTGGATACATTACCGGTTGCACCGGGTCTATTCAATACCCAATCCAGCGCAGGATTAGAACTTGTAAATCTTTCAGCATTGACGAAGTAGAATAGTTTATTTTTAATTAATGCCCCACCTAATCTCAATCCTATCGTCTTTTCATCAACATTGAATTTAGGAAGGTCCTGACCATCTGCTTTTTTACCTGTTAGACCGTTGCTTTTGGTGAAAAAATACGCAGATCCTGTAGTCTCATTAGTTCCAGATCTTGTAACGGCATTTATACCCGCCCCCGCAAATCCTGACTGTTTTACATCATATGGAGTTACATTATACTGCACTTCTTCCAGTGCATCAAAGGAAATCGCTGTGGTACCGGTTCTTCCTCCTGCTGAAGGGGAGCCTCCCAATCCAAAGCCGTTATTAAAAACTGATCCATCAACAGTAAAGCTACTGAATCTTGAATCCTGCCCAGCAAAAGAACCTCTTCCATTACTATAAACATTGTATCGTGTAATGTCTCCAACGGTTCTTCCAATATTCGGTACAGCGGCTAGCGCATCTCTGCCAAATGTCACCGCGGCACCACTTCGATCAGAACTAAAAATGTCATTCTTTACCGAAGTAAGAACTATTTCGCCTAATACGACAGACTCTTCTGTAAGTTTAGTATTAACGTCTGCTGTCACACCCAAACTTAGAATAACATTATTATGTACAAATTCCTGATAACCTAAATATTGTACTGTTATGGAATATGGTCCTCCAACTCTCATTCCTATAATTGAAAATCTACCAGTCTCTGAAGTAGTAGTTCCATATTGGCTTCCTGAAGGTGTGTGAATGGCAATAACAGTAGCACCAATTAAAGCTTCACCTTTTTGATCAGTGACTTTCCCGACCATACTTGAAGTAGTAACCTGCGCCTGAACAGATAGTCCAAAAAACAGGAATAAAAAGATGTGTAAAAATCTTGCTTTCATAAAACTTGTATTTAATGTTTTTTGTAAAACCTGATTAAATAAAAATATAATTTATCTTTCTTTCAGGTTCTTACGGTTAAATAAAAATGTTAGATATTTCTTAAAATTTGTGCAAAAGTAAGTACTTAGTATTAATCTAATGTTAATTTTTATATATATTTTTCCAATATTTGACCTATTGATTGAGTTTAGATGACTTATTGTGTTTTTATTGTATTAATTTTAAGATAAAACTTATGAAAAGTGAAAATGCAAATTTTGTATGTGGAACAATTTTACTATCACTTGATACAAGTAACCGTAAATTTTTTAAATCGTTAATTTGTTAAATGCAGGATTCAAAGAAATTATAAAATAAAATAATTAGGCAACATTGGGACACTTGATACTTACTATATTAATAGGATAGGATTAAATTTAAATTTTTCCCAATCAAAAAAATTATAGTATTCGGTCTTTAGGTCATTATAGATTTTGCTTTGTGTATCGATTTTATCTCTTAAAAAGGAGTGATCATAAACAGGGGTTTCTTCCATGGAAGATGATGGGCCGCATATCTAGCCATAACTTTTTCATGCTGGTTTACTTCTTTTAGAAGTTTAGAGATTTCTATGTGGTTTAATATAAATCTGTTTTGAAAATGTTCAATTATTGCAAGAATTTCATTTTCAATATATCGTTCCACTGCAGTTTCTAATCTCTTGTTAAATGAATTTATTTCTTCAAACCAAAAGTTCAACTCACTCAACTACTGCATGTGTTCAAAATGTACATCGGAGACTAAGAGTTGTGCTTTGTTTGTTATGATATTATTTTTAATTTAACAATGACACAAAATTATTTGTTAATAATTATACTATCGGTGAGCCTTATTTTTGGTAAAGGTGATTTACATCATTTTAGCTATAAAAAACCTTTGATTTTAATAGATTTTATTGCTTTTCCAATTTGATTATCATACAATTATATCTTTTACCTATATTCGCACTTGAATCCAAAATTGATATCATGATAAGTGTAAATTCCGAAATAGGTGCTCTCAAAAAAGTGATAATACACAGGCCAGATGATGGCATAGCAAGGATTTCACCCAAAAAAGCAGAGGAACTACTATTTGACGATATTGTCCATCTGCCCCAGATGAAAGAAGAACATGATATCTTTAGAACCGTATTGCAACTTCTGATCGGGGAAGAAAATGTATTGGATACAGAAAAACTTATAGTGGAAGGATTTGAAGCCAGTCCTGAAATAAAAGAAGAATTGATCAGTAAAATTGTAGATTATGAAGAATTACCAATTTCTGATAGAGATTTTTTTATGACCTTACCCAATGAAGAACTTACAAGACTGCTCATTACCGGATACCATCAGGATGAAGACCATATTTACTTTGACCCTATACCCAATTTTATTTTCACAAGGGATATAGCAGTTGTAATAAAGGATCATGTTATCATTACCAAAGCAGCAAAATCGGCTAGATTTCGTGAAAACTTGCTAACAAGATTTATATTTTATGCTCATCCACTTTTTAAAGCACTTAATGAGCAGGGCAAAATAATTAACCTTAATCATTTAGATAAATTTCCTCCATCAAAGAAAGGAGAAGTCGTTTCTCTTGAAGGCGGAGATGTTATGATGTTGAACGATGATTTTATACTCATCGGTTGTTCAGAAAGGACGACAGACTATGCGATCAGAAGTGTAAAAGATGTTCTTTTTGCAAAAGGTCTGATAAGTAATATTGCCCAGATTAATATTCCATCAGACAGAACTTGCATGCATATAGATACACTATTTACCATGATAGATCATAACGATATCGTTTGCTTTAAGCCCACTGTGTTTGATGGGGTTAGTTCAAATGTTAAGGTGTATAGAAAAAACGGGGCTGAGATTATTTATGATTCGGTAAAAACATTTTTTTCACACGAGATCAGTTCTAAAATAAACTTTATTTTCAGCGGGGACGGTGTAACCCCATATCAGGAAAGAGAACAATGGACAGACGGATGTAATATGGTCGCCGTTAAGCCGGGAATAGCCCTAACCTATGATAGAAATCCAAAGACAGAAATTGCACTTCAAAAAGCTGGATATTCAATCATTCATGCCCGAGAATTTATTGATAAAGTTGAAAAGGGTGAATTAAATCCTGAAAATTTGAAAAAGACAATTATAACTCTGCCTTCAAACGAATTATCAAGGGCTCGTGGAGGCTCACATTGTATGACTTGCCCGATAATAAGAGAACTAATTTGATGAATTCTTCATGGTAGTCTTTGATTATAAAAAAAGGGTTAGGTATGGTGAAACAGACATGATGGGATATCTGTATTACGGCAACTATGCTCAAATTTATGAAATCGGTAGGGTTGAGACGATGCGTAGCATTGGGCTGACTTATAAAATACTGGAGGATCGATATCGGATTATGATGCCGGTAGTGCATGTAGATGCCAGGTTCCTTTTACCTGCAAAGTATGATGAAGAACTTACTATAAGGACTATATTGGCAGAATTACCATCCAGGTTAATTTCATTTAAAAACGAAATAATTAATGAAGAAGGAATCCTAATACATAGTGCATTGGTTAAACTGTTTTTTGTTCAAATGGATACCGGTAAAAAGGTAAGTTGCCCTGAATATATGCTTCAAAAATTAAGACCATTGTTTTGATCCGAAAAAGAAAAAATCTGGAATATTATCTTAGTAATCTATCGATTGTTAAGAGACTACTGAGCTGGTCTAAATCTTATGTTCCTCCAGGCTTTTCAGGAGTTTCTCTATATGACACCTTAAGTTTTGTTTTAAAAGAGACTCAAAAGGATAACCTCACAACCAGGGCAAACTCCATCTCTTTTAGTCTGTTTTTATCTATTTTTCCCGCTATTATATTTTTATTTACACTGTTGCCATTATTTCCAATCGTAAAGGACTATACTTTAATACTGAGTGAACAGATGGAAGGAGTTATCCCCCAAAATGCCCATGATTATATTTTTTCTGTCATTAATGATATTACATCCATAAAAAGAGACAGCTTACTCTCACTAGGAGCATTGCTTGCACTTTTTTTTTCTTCTAATGGTATGCTCACTCTAATGTCCGGGTTTGATAAAGCCTATCATGAGACTTTCAAACCAAGAAATTGGCATCAATCCAGATTAATTGCAATAGCCCTGACCTTGGTTTTATCACTTCTTTTGATTGTATCACTGATATTAATGATTTTAGAAAGCAGTGTAAAAGATTATTTAAGGAAAGTATATGACATTTCTGAATCTTACCTTCTTGCTTTTGGCGTTTTTAATTGGGTTTTTGCAATTTTTATGGTTTACACAGGAATTAGTTTAATTTATGCTTATGGACCTTCAATGCATAGACGAATACCGTTTATTAATGTTGGATCAATAATTGCCACTTTATTTTCACTCATTACTTCTTTTGGATTCAGCTATTTTATTAATAATTTTGGGAGGTACAATGAAGTTTATGGTTCAATAGGTGCTCTTATAGTGATGATGGTATGGATTCAATTTAATTCATTTATTTTACTTGTCGGATTTGAGTTGAATGCGAGTATTTCTGTACATCATGTAAGGCAAAAAAGAAAAGAAGAACTTACTTTTCAGAATTTGCCTGAGAAGTAATTGCATATATCACGTTTTGTCCGTCCATAGCTGCTGAAAGTATACCCCCTGCGTACCCTGCTCCTTCACCTACCGGATACAATCCTTCAATATTGGGATGACAAAAAGTAATGGGATCCCGAGGTATCCTGATAGGGGCAGAAGTACGGCTTTCTACGCCGATTATATTAGCCTCATCGCTTACATATCCTTTCATTTTTTTATTTATATCGATTAAGCCTTGTCTTAACCTGTCATAAATAAATTTGGGAAGTATAGTATGCAAAGGAGCAGAAATCAATCCCGGAATATATGATGTATCATTTAAAGTTTCTGATAGAATACCATTAACAAAATCGTTAACCCGCTGGGCGGGCGCTTTTTGTGAGCCATCACTGGCTTCAAACATTCTTCTTTCTATATCTGATTGAAAATTAAGTGATGCAAATACGCCGTTAAATCCGTATTTTTCTAATTCATCAAGTTCTATGGAAGTAACAAAACCTGAATTTGCATAAGGACTATCCCTGCGAGAAAGTGACATGCCATTTACTACTATTTCACCAGGAGTTGTTGCTGCAGGCACAACAAGTCCTCCCGGACACATACAAAAAGAAAAAACTCCTTTTCCGTTTACTTGTGTGACAACACTGTAACTACTTGCAGGAAGATTCTCTTCCCTATTTTCCTGTTTGTACTGGACACGGTCAATATATGCTTGTTTATGCTCAATTCTTAAGCCCAGGGCAAAAGGTTTGGCTTCAATGTATACTCCTTTGTTATGCAAAATATGGTACATATCTCTTGCAGAGTGTCCTGTTGCCAGGATGACCTTATCGGCTTCAAAGAATAGATCTTCACAATAAACACCTTTTGTTTTATTATCTTCAATCAGGATGTCCGTGACTCTGTGGTTAAAATGGACTAAGCCACCGTACTTTTCAATTGTTTCTCTTATATTGCTTATTATTTCCGGCAATTTATTACTGCCGATGTGCGGGTGTGCGTCAAAAAGTATTTCGGGATTTGCGCCATGTCCCACCAATAATCGCAGAACTTTTTCAACTGTACCTCTCTTGTGGGATCTGGTATACAACTTTCCATCACTATATGTTCCGGCTCCTCCTTCACCAAAACAATAATTTGATTCCGGATTAACTATCCCATATTGTTGTATAGCTTTTAAATCTCTTCGTCGTTCTCGGACATCTTTTCCTCTTTCCAGTACTATAGGCTTTAGTCCGGACTCAAGGCACTGTAAAGCAGCAAAATATCCTGCAGGTCCTGACCCAACAATGATAACGGTTTTACATTTTCTTACATCAATAAAATTGAGATATTCATGTTGGGGATCTTTATATTCTTCATCTATATAAATATCATACATCAGAATATATAATGGTCTCTTTCCTCTGGCGTCTATTGATTTTTTTATTAGTATTCTTGCGTTTATTTTTCCCAAGACACTCTTTAAAATAACATTTTGTAACTGAGTTATATGACTTTCATCATTGACCTTATCAGGTAAAATTTTGAGCTCTATTTGTTGAACCATTGAAATATTTTATAACAAGATGTAAAAATAATAGATTAAATTGCTAATACTAACTGAAGTTTCGGACTTTTTAAAATAGTGAATATCAAATAAATATACATAACAAAATAGTTGCATAATATAACGTAAATCATTATCTTTGAGTTAGT
>JAYTNJ010000041.1:0-2211 GCA_043748345.1 Saprospiraceae bacterium | reverse complement strand
ACAGAGCTATATCCTCCTCAAATAAATAAAATTGCCACTTCTAAAATCAAAGAGAATAACGCTAACTACAAAAATGAGTAGTTTTCTTGCTGACACTAATTAATAAAGTAATAAGCATTCAGAATGTATTAAATTACATCCGCGATCCATCCGTGCAATCCGCGATCCATCTGTGTAATCCGCGATTCATCCGCGATCTATTTCCAATACGCCCCCAATCGTTGCCTCGCATTCTCCCTTACATTCATGTAAAAAATATTAAAGTCTCCTGCATGAAAATTTGAACCCAGATAAAGAAAACTACCTTTGAATTTTGGTTTATCGACCCATAAAATACTTTTGTGGATTTGCGCACCGGACAAACCAGGCACTGGTGCGGTACTTATATCATCCAAAACTGATCCCAGATTTTGAGACTTCTCTACATAAACATCTTGTTCGATGCTCCAGTTGAGTGGGTTTGTCAATACAAGTGGTTTATTAAAATTGTATAATTTTCCTTCATATCCTTTCTTAAAACTTCTCCAACTGCAGATGCAACCCGTTTCAAATTTGTTTGCACACGGCTTTAATATTTTATATGTATCAAGAGGAACTGGAAAACCTACAGCGTATGCCACTATCAGTTTACGCCTCAACAAATCATTGTCGAAAAACTCCTTTAATAATCGAATCAGATGAGCAGCGCCCTGACTATGACCGGCCAATATGATGGGTCTACCATTATTATAATTTTTCAGATAATATTCAAAAGCAGATTTCACATCTTGATATGCCAGATTTAATGCTTTTTCTGCTGATACTTTGTCATCATTGTAAAAAGCTCTTATATGCGCTTGTCGGTATCTTGGGGCATATACCTTTCCTACTCCATTGAAGATGCTTGCCTGATATAGGATTGAAGCTGCATCTGTTTTATTATTTATTTTAGGATCATCTATATCGGCATTCCATCGATTATTTCCTCTTTTGGAGAGATAGCTGGTAGGATGCACAAAAAAAACATCAGCCTGAGACTGATTTTGCATATCCTTTAAGCCCGCAGGTGTGCTGTCTGCAGCATCTAATCTACCAGGTAAAGCAGCCCAGTTTTTTTCAAGACTGTAATCCGGTCCCGGAGGCGAAACAGACTGGTCAAATTCTTTTTTCGATCTTGAAGAAGAACAAGAACTCAGAAAAATGAGTATTATTATACAACTTTGAAGTGAAATTTTCATTGATCTATTCATACCTATTTCAAACATACAATAAACAGAATTGATTTAAAGCTTATCGAATTCAAGCAATTATTTTTGCAAAGTAATGGAAATTATTAAAAAGGACATATTATCATTAAATAAAACCCAACTCAAAGAGTCACTTACCACTTTGGGTTGGGAAAAGTATCGTTTGCAACAAGTTGAAGATTGGCTATGGAAACATGGCGTCAGGCAATTTGAAGGGATGAGTAATCTATCGAAAGCTCAACGAACATTATTAGAAGATTCATTTTTTATTCCGGTATTAACGGAAGAAAAAATGCAACATAGTAATGACGGAACATTAAAATTCAAATTCAAACTTCACGATGGATATTTTATAGAATCTGTTTTAATTCCTGTTGCTGATGAAGACCGATACACACTTTGCGTTTCTTCGCAATCTGGTTGCAGCCTTTCTTGTAAATTTTGTGCAACAGGACAAATGGGATTACTTCGTCAACTAACAGCTTCAGAAATTTTTGATCAATATCTTATGGTCAATAAAAAATGCAATGAACTCTACGGTAAGTCATTGACTAATATAGTTTATATGGGAATGGGCGAACCGCTTTTAAATTACAGAAATGTAATGGAAAGTGTTGAACGCCTTACTTCCGAAAATGGTCCTCACCTATCAGCTAAACGAATTACTCTATCTACAGCAGGTATTGCAAAGATGATCCGCAAACTTGCTGATGATGAAACCAAAGTCAATCTTGCCCTGTCACTTCACGCGGCTGATGATAAAAAACGAAACACCATGATGGCCATCAATGAAACCAACAATTTATCAACACTGATGGAAGCACTAAAATATTTTTATAAAAAAACCGGCAACCGCATCAGCTACGAATACATTGCATTCGAAAATTTCAACGACACCATTGCAGACGCAAAAAATTTGATTCGTATGTGTTCGCAATTTCCAGTGCGCGTTAACATCATCGAATACAATCCTATTAAAGGTTTG
>JAYTNJ010000040.1:0-8046 GCA_043748345.1 Saprospiraceae bacterium | reverse complement strand
CTGCTTTGTCTTTAGAAAAAATGAAATTGCTTAGTGGTAAAATTCTATACACTTCTCTATCGCCTTTCCTTGTAGAGAATGCTAAAAACCTTTATTTTTCTGCAAATTATGACAACAAAAAGCAAGAAATAGACTTTTTTTCATTCTATGATCTACTATGTAGTATAGAGGTGCCAAAGGGTAAGGAAATAGATTTCAGAGCGTTTGACAGATGGATATGGAAGTATAAAGTAAGTCATAAGATAAAAGATAGCTATAAAATATTTGAAGAATTCAAAGGGGTAATCACTGGTGGGGCAGTTGATACACCCTACCTTAGCAAAGAGTCATACATAGGGTTGGGTATCAAGCAGTCCATTTTTCCAACAGAAGACCGGCTGCAGATATATGATTTATTCACTAAATATCTCAATTTTCTTAAAGAAGGTGAATATTTTGATGCTAATATATTATCATATTATTATTCTCAGAAAGAATTGAAAATCTATGATTATTTAGTAATAGATGAAGTCCAGGACATTACTAATGTGCAGTTAAATTTAATATTAAAGTGCACTTCCAATAGTTTGTCATTTATGCTATGCGGAGACGCAAATCAAATCGTTCACCCTAATTTTTTCTCATGGTCTCAGGTCAAATCACTGTTTTATCATAAGGATGTCAAAGGTGATATCATTAGAGTATTAGCCACTAACTATAGAAATACTCCCGAAGTTACTAAAATTGCCAATCAGCTCTTACTAATAAAAAATGTGAGATTCGGATCTATAGATAAAGAAAGCACTTACCTCGTTCAAGCCAATTCAAGCCACACCGGTGAAGTAGTATTTTATGAAAATTTGGCTAAAATAAAGTCTGATTTCAATCAACGCACGAGGCGGTCAGCAAAATTTGCAATAATAGTGCTACGCAATGAAGACAAAGCTGCCGCAAGACAGTTTTTCCAGTCGCCGCTTTTATTTTCAGTGCAGGAGGCCAAAGGTCTTGAATATGAAAATGTGGTCATCTTTGATATGATATCCGGCAATGAAAAAGAATTCAGAGAGATTGCATCAGGTGTTGATAGGGATGAGTTGACCTCTGAAACAATCACATATGGACGAAACAGGGACAAAGCAGATAAATCACTGGACGAATATAAGTTTTATATCAACTCACTTTACGTGGCTATAACCAGGGCCGTTAAAAATCTTTATGTCATAGAGACACAAAAAAAACACTCTTTGCTGGAATTGCTGGGTTTGACAGATTTTAAACAGCAGATAAGTTTTAAAGATCAGGCATCATCAGATGAAGAGTGGCAAAAGGAAGCGCGCAAACTTGAATTGCAAGGCAAACAGGAACAAGCTGATGCCATACGTAAAGACATATTGCATTTAAAGGAGGTAACGTGGGAAGTCATCAATAAAGACGCATTAAAGCAACTATTACCTCAAGCACTTGATCCTGTTTTTTTCAACAAGAAGGCCAAAGATAAACTCTATACTTATTCCCTATTTTATCATGATATTCATACCTTTAAAAAACTTTCAGAATTAAAATACCGGCCAGCAGATGAATGGAAAACTAAGGGCATAAGTCAGTTACAACGGGCGTATCATGATTTTGTAACAGATAATGTCAAAGCCATTCATCAAAAAACGGACCAGTATGGTTTGGATTTTCGCAATGAAGTCAACCTTACACCATTGATGTCTGCAGTTATCTTTGGTAGTGAAAAAATAGCAAGTTTCCTGATACAAGCAGGAGCAAAAACTGAACTTTCGGATAACTATGGCAGAAATGCTTTGCAACTTATCCTCCTCAGAGCCTATCAAAATAAAAAATTGAAAGTGCAATTTATTGAAAATATTTACTCGATTCTAAAAAAAGATAGTCTTAAAATCAGAATAGACAATCGCCTTGTAAAGCTCGAGCACTATCAGGCAGAGTTTATTATATTGAATTATATGATGGGTACGTTGCGCAACTTTATATTAGACAAAAGTAACTCAATCAAGGGTCTTTACTGGGATGGGCCACCTTCGTATCAAACATCTGACTTTATGAGTTTTTTTGACCGTCTGCCAAATTATATAATACCAGCCTATCGCAAGGTTCGGCCTTACATATCCAGTATTCTTTCAAAAAATGAAGTCAATAGAACCGATAAATATAATAAAAATCTCTTTGTCAGAATGAGACAAGGTCTTTATCTGCCAAATCCTATGCTGGAAATTTATGGGGAAGATGGGTGGAATAATCTTTACGATCTGATTGATATTCAGGATTTGTATGATAATCATTGTAACATACCTGTTATCAGAGGTTTTTTAAAACAAATTATGATTTATAAACAAAAGTTAACAGCTGACCCCCAAGCTGCAGTAAGCGAGCGGGATTTATGGGAAGGAAACGGCCAAATGATGGAACCGTAAAACACATATTTTAATATTAAACGAATTTTTGAATGCCATATTTATAGCTATATTGACACATTGGTCTATAAGATCGAGATTTGTTTAGAACCCATATTTTTTCACTTCGTTGATTGAAGTCAGGAACAAGGCTTTCAACTCTTCATTTAGTATACCATCTGTCTCAGAAAAATTTTTTTCAAACTCCGGCAAAGAAAAAGTAGCCAAAATGTTGGCGGCATGGAAGGGGAACCTGATTTTTGCTGCTTCGAGGACACTTTGTCCACCACGTGCTCCCGGTGATGTGGCCATAAGAAGCATGGGTTTATTCTGAAATATCTTTCCGTTAATACGAGAAGTCCAATCAAGTATATTTTTGAAAGCAGCTGTGTAACTTCCGTTGTGCTCAGCCATAGATAATATCAGTAAATCTGCTGTTCCTATTACTTCCAAAAACCTTTCCGCTTCTTTGGGAAACCCGTTATCTTTTTCTTTATCTACTGAAAAGACAGGCATTTCAAAATCATTCAAATCCAGGATAACTACATCAGCTGAATTAAAATATGTGGTAGCGTAGGTAGCCAGTTTTTTATTGATTGAGTTTTTACTATTACTTGCTCCGAAAGCTATTATTTTCATATGTTAATATTAAGGATTAGAATATAGTTCGTAATGAGAAAGCAGATAACTTTATAAATTAATAATCTCGTAAGTTAAATGAATTAAACAGACATAGGTACCTCCATGAGTAATATTTCGGTATGAGTATCAGCATGAATTTCTATATTGTCTGCATCCCACAAACCTAAACCGTCTCTGGCAGATAATGGTTGTCCGGCTACGGTTACATTTCCTGAGAGGACAAAAGCATATACCCCATTTCCCTTCTTTTTGATCGTATATTTTTGGATATTTCCCGGATCCAGTGAGCCCAGATGAAACCATGCATTCTGATGAATCCAGACACCTTCATCGTTGGGATCAGGGCTGAGTACTTGCTGAAGCCTATTGTGACTATCATCAGCTTTAAGGGTTAGCTGATCATAGCGTGGCACCACATTTTTCTTATTTGGAATAATCCAAATCTGAAGAAATTTTACTTTTTTATCATGATTTTTATTTTTTTCGCTGTGCTGAATGCCTGTGCCGGCGCTCATGATCTGAATGTCACCATTTTTTATAACGGTTGCATTACCCATGTTGTCTTTATGTTCCAGATCGCCTTCCATAGGTATTGAGATGATTTCCATATTGTCGTGTGAGTGAGCAGCAAAACCCATACCGCCACTTACAATATCATCATTTAGTACGCGTAATACACCGAAATGCATACGATCCGGATTGTAATAGTTAGCAAAACTAAAAGTGTGATGAGAATCCAGCCAACCGTGATTAGCGTGTCCGCGTGTTCCTGCTTTATGAAGTACTTTGTTGTCCATGATATTTGTTTTTGAATTGGGCAAATGAATAACCCCTACTATTTAATTTTGTTGCAATCTGTTTAGCCCTGATTTTGCTTTTGCATGAAGGCTTGATGTGTAACCTGCCGGATCGAGATCCAAACATTTTTCAAAATAGCTTTTCGCTTTTTGATATTTTTTCTGGTTTTCATAAATCAATCCTGCCTGTAATGCTGAACTGCATGCATAATACTTCCCCGGGTCACTTTTGATGATGGTGAGATCATAATATTCGAGAGCATCTTTATAATTTTTTAAAGCATCTGTTACTCTGGCAAGCCTGTAATAATATTCACCGTCATGAATGGCTTTAACAAATTTCTCTCCATGCAGGATAAGCAGGTTTTGTGCTTTGGTATAATATCCACCATCAAAAAGTAATCTGGCTCTCAAAAGAATTTCATTGGGTATCTGATTTGCTTTAGCTTCTCTTGATGCCTGTACATCTTCGTCGATAAGTGACTGACCATAGGTGATGCATGACTTCATATCATTATTATATCCTGTGCGGTTATTATTGATAACTATTTGAAACCATGCTAGTTTTTGCCATGCCTCCTTTATATAGTGCTGGCCCTTGAAGTTCTGAAGGAATCTTATTATATATTTATCTGCGTCTCTATCCAAACGGTAGAGTTTATATTTACCGTACATAAAGTCAAGATAGTAAAAAGGCATATACTCCTTACCTCTGGGCCTTTCTTGTAGTATCCTGATAGCTTCTTCGTTTTTTCCGGTTTTTTGAGCCATTGTTGCTTTTAGAAAAGCAATCAGAGGATTTGTTCTGTGATCAAGTTTGTATTTATCATAAAGCTGGTAAGCTTCTTCTTTTTGATTGTTGGAATAAAATAAGATATAACTATAAATAGCCACGATTTCTTCTTTAAATATACTTTGTTCTGATGCTGCCAGATTTGCCAATATTCTTATTTCTTTGGTGCCCAACTCAACAGATCCGTCAATGCCCATGATTTTTTTAATCCATCCCGGTACACTCTCAGACAAAGCATGAATGACACTCAGACTTTTATTGTTTTCAATAAAGTTAGGAAATTTTTCTTTATTTTTTTTTAAAAGGCCGTAAGCTTCGTATACGTCTAATGCAGCCTCAATTTTTTCTCCAAATTTAAGTTTTATAGTTGCCCATTGTAATATGACTTCAGCCTGACAAAAAAGATAATATGGTGATGATGGGTCTGCTGATTTTAATTTAGCGAGCCGTAACTCCCTGTTTTTCAGAAGACTATTATATTTAACTTTATCTTCCTGAATGAAAAGAGTAAAAAAATCGGCATAGTTTTCTATATATACTGCCATGGCATTATCCGGATCAGAGTGCATGATAATCCCAAGTTTTTTTATCCCACTATTAATTTTAAGGGAAGAGATATCTTTGAATGCGTCCTGAATTGGTACAGTCATTTCAAATCTATCCACAGCTAAAAGGTCATAGCTGCATAAGGCAAAAACGAAAAGTAGAATTTTTGAGACCTTGATCATGTATAGATGGTTAGTTTTTTGGAAAATAAAACCATTACATAAAAGGGATATTTTTTGATAACATTATGTTGCAGGGAAACTTTATAGTTTTACCTACAACATAATATATTTAGTATGGGAAAAATCTTATCAGGCCTCTTGTGGAGCAAAGATACTCTCATCGATAAGTACCCTTCCACAATGCTCACAAGCAATAATTTTTTTCATTACACCTATCTCTATTTGCATTTGTGGCGGAATTCTGTTAAAACAACCCCCACAAGCACCTCTGCTTACAGTGGCTACGGCAAGACCATTCCTGTAGGCTTTGCGTATTTTATCATAAGAAGTCAGAAGTCTCTGTTCAATATCTTTTCTGGCTTTATCAGATTCTTTGAGTAGTTTAGCTTCTTCTTTTTCAGTTTTTTCTATTATTTTCTGAAGCTCCACTTTTTTATTTTCAAGATCTTTATTACGCTGATTAAGCTTCGCTTCTAGTATATCAAGCGCTTCTTTTTTACCTTCTCTGGCACCTGTGGCTTCTCTGGTTTTTTTCTGAGATAGTTGGATTTCCAGCCTCTGCAATTCGATTTCTTTTGTCAATGCATCAAATTCTCTATTATTCTTTACATTGTCGAGTTGTTTTTCATACTTTATTATCAAAGCTTCTGACTCTTTGATATTGGTATTGTGATTTACTATTTCAGTGTCAATTTCTGCAACATTACTTTCCATTTTTTTAAGTCTGGTCTTCAGACCTGTGATTTCATCTTCCAGATCACTTACTTCTATGGGAAGTTCACCTTTCAGTACTCCTATTTCATCCATCTTTGAGTCAATCAACTGAAGAGAATGCAGTGCTCTTAATTTATCAACTATGCTTTGTTCTTTTACCGCTGCCATACGTTTTATTGAAAATATTTTATTGGATTAGTTATAACTTTTGTACAATGGGCCGCAAAGTTACTAAAATTATTGTTTATTAAGTCAAAAAGTAATTCAATTGTAAATTTTTCACTCTCATAATGTCCGATATCAGCTATAATTATGTCTTTGTCAGCATCAAAATACTCGTGGTACTTAAAATCAGCCGTGATAAAGACATCTGCCATCTGTTTTTTGGCCATATTCAGCAAAAAACCTCCTGAACCACCGCATAGTGCCACCTTGCTTATAGAAGACTTGCACAAGTCTGTATGTTTTATACTCTGAAGCTCCATTTTATCTTTGAGATACTGTAAAAAATCAATAGCACTCATACTGCTGTGAAGTGATCCGATTATACCGGCTCCTACTGGAAGATTAATATGAAAAGTATTTGCTTTTGGTGCTAAAATTGATAGATCCTTAAGGTTCAGCTTTTCTGCAATTTTTGTATTCACTCCTGAGACGATAACATTATCCAGATTAGTATGAATGGCAAATATGGCAATATCGTTTTTAATGGCTTTAATGACTGTACGCTCGATATAAGTGTTACCGTTAAGTCTTTTCAGCCCTTTGAATATGATAGGATGATGTGCTATGATGATATTACAATTGAGTTGGATGGCTTCATCTACCACTGATTCTAAAGCATCCAGACATATCAGCACCCCTTTGATTTCAACATTAGGGTCGCCCACTATAAGCCCTGCATTATCATAGTCTTCTTGTAATTCTGACGGAGCAACCACATGTAAGAATTCAATTAAATGGCTTATTTTCAAAGGTAATATTTTAATGTCGGTTCGATATAAAATTTTGACTATAACAAAATTCTAAGGTTTTAGATTGAAGATCTTGCTTAATTTTTGATATTTATCTGGCAAAACTCTTAAGTATTCTTCAGGTTTGCTAAAAAACAGGGTTATATGTAATGTCAGTGATGATAATTTGTCAAATCCTGTTTGTTTATGAAAAAGTTCCTTTGGCCATCCTGAAATATTTTCCAATACTAACCAGGAATCGGTAAAGTCAGGATACACTATGTTTTTCTGAGTATATAAAAATGATTCTGCATACGCATGATAGGCAGTATTGTAATAGTTGGAAGAATCAATAACCGCATTTTTTAGTTGCTCCATAGATAGGATTATGACACCATCTTCAGTATTTACTTCCACATTATGTAAAAATGGAAAATCTGGGCTCGGAAACGGATGTTTGTATAAAAATATTCTATCAATGTCGCCAATAAGATAGTCATCTTTCCCAAGAAACATATATACTCCATGTGCGGCCACCATACATTTGACATCTTCAGGAACTTCCCTTATTTCAGAGCCCATCGACTGAAAAAGTCTCCCATTAAGATACAACCCAAGTCGGTATTCAAATTTATTTTGAGTTGCAGCATCCATGACACCATAGGGTTTAAAATATTTTATAAGCCATGACTTTAGTTGCGGGTCAAAAGGAATAGGAAACTTTGATAACCACCAATGATCAAATAGGCCATGAAATACGTACAAGACCACCAGGAGAACTGCCGGTACCATAATAAGAATAGATAATCTTTCTCCTGAATTCCATCCCCAGTATAAAATAACGATCCCCATCAAAACCAATGGAAGTGCCAATACTTTAGTTATAGAATGAATGTGCATATTTCGAACGATAATTTTTATTAAAAACTGAAGTTTCGGACTTTTTAAAATAGTGAATATCAAATAAATATACATAACAAAATAGTTGCATAATATAACGTAAATCATTATCTTTGAGTTAGT
>JAYTNJ010000039.1:0-5874 GCA_043748345.1 Saprospiraceae bacterium | reverse complement strand
AATTTTTATCCAAAATCCACAACAATTTTATCAGAAATTATTAGATTTACATAAGATTATAAAATCAAATACTTCAACAACGTTGTGAAACTTGACACCCTACCCACTAAAATCAATACAGAATGACGCAGAAAATTTATCAGATAGATGCATTTACGGACAAGATTTTTTCCGGAAATCCTGCAGCAGTGTGCCCATTGAACAAATGGCTGAATGATGATCTAATGCAAAATATTGCTCGAGAAAACAATCTTTCAGAAACTGTTTTTTATGTCAAAAACGGAAATAAATTTGATATCAGATGGTTTACTCCTGCCATCGAAGTAGACCTATGTGGACATGCCACTTTGGCTGCTGCTTTTGTTTTATTTTGGTATGAAGGTTTCTCGGGTGATGTCATTCAGTTTTATTCAGAAAGAAGCGGAAAACTATCTGTAGAAAGACATGATGAAATGCTGACTTTGAATTTCCCCACCGATATAATACATGAAATAGAGACCACCTCGGAAATTACATCCGGATTTAGCATAAGGCCTCAAGCTGTTTTCAAGGGAAAAACAGATTACCTGCTGATTTATTCAACAGAACAAGAGATAATAGATATTATTCCTTCCTTCGATATCATAAAGCACTGGCCGGTCCGTGGTGTAATAGTTACGGCTCCCGGCAAGGATGTAGATTTTGTCTCAAGGTTTTTTGCACCCCAATCCGGTGTAGACGAAGATCCAGTGACAGGGTCAGCCCACACATCGCTCACTCCCATTTGGGCACAAAAATTACAAAAAACTGAATTGTCAGCCATACAACTTTCCGAGCGTCGTGGCTACCTGAATTGTACATATCTCGGAGATAGAGTTGCCATCAGTGGTAAAGCAAAATTATTTCTAAAGGGTGAGATTTATTTTGATTAAGCAGAATTTTACCCTTTCCTGTGTTCGCAAACTGACTTGGTACACTTTCCGTACAGATTGAGGGAGTGATGTGTAACTTCAAACTCCAAAATATCACCCATCATCTCTTTTATTTGTTGGATTCTGGGATCACAAAACTCAAGTACTTCACCGCATTCAAGGCAAATCAGGTGGTCATGCTGCTTAAATCCGTATGACTTTTCGTATTGGGCAAGATTTTTTCCAAACTGATGTTTGGTAATGAGATCACAGCTTACTAATAGTTCAAGCGTATTGTACACGGTTGCCCTGCTTACACGATAGTTTTGGTTTTTCATGTGTATGTACAAAGCTTCAGCATCAAAATGGTCCGTCCTCCGATAGATTTCCTCCAGTATTGCATACCTTTCAGGAGTCTTACGCAATGCAAATTTTTCTAAATGTGAAGTAAAAATTGTTTTTACTTCCGCAACAATTTCTGCTAATTTATCAGGAGTGCTGGTCATGCATAGATTTTATTTAAAATTGCGTTCGGTTCTTACTACTGAGGATATACCCGGAAGCTTCTCCAATGCTTGTACAACGAGATTCAGCTGATCTTTGTTCAAAACTACAATTCCGATCCTTCCCTCAAAAAATCCTTCTTTACCTTCTATACTGAAAGTTTTGATATTGATTCCCAACTTCATCGACAATTCATTAGTCAGTGCCTGTATTACACCTGGTCCGGAATCTACTCCGGTCACAAGCAATTCGACCACAAAATTATTGTTTAACATATCTTCCCAATCTGCTTTCAGCACCCGATATCCAAAGTTTGCCAACAAATGTGTAGCATTGCTGCATGATGTACGGTGTATCTTCAGTCCTTGATTGGAAGTAAGGTAGGCAAATATCTCATCGCCATGCACTGGATTGCAGCAAGTGGCCAGCGAATACTGGTACATATCTGCGGGCTCACCATTCACCAGAATATTTGATCTGTTCGTTTTGGCTGGCCTTTGTATTTTTTTAAGCTCTTCAACTATCGGGGCTGATTTATTTTCTTCTTCTTCATCTTTTTTGAAAATAATCTTTCCATTCTCTATGGTGTAATTTTTTATATCAGTGATTCGGGCTTCATCCTGCGTCAGTGCATAATAAAGGTCAACTCTGGATCTGAAGCCCAGTTGTTTTGCGATAGTATCTACATTTTCTTCAAAGTCAATTTTCAGATTCTTCAGTTTTCGTTCCAAGGCTTCTTTGCCATATTCGCCGATTTTGCGACGTTCTTCTTTCATGGCTGATCTGATCTTGGCCCTGGCCTTACCCGTCACTACCATCTTCAGCCAATCCTCATTAGGTTTCTGGTTTTTATTAGTCACAACAGTCACCTGGTCGCCATTATTCAGCTTGTATCCCATAGGAACCAGCTTATTATTGACCTTGATTGCCGAAGCACGATAACCGACATCAGTATGTATTTCGAATGCAAAATCCAAAGCCGTAGCACCTTTGGGTACAATTCTCATGTCACCTTTTGGTGTAAAAACGTATACTTCTTCGCTGAATAGGTTAGTCTTGAAGTCATTGATAAACTCCATTGCATTAGTGTGTTTAGCGTCCAGTATCTCCCGTATATTGTCCAGCCAATGATCGTAAACATTCTCCTGTTTTTTGATCCCTTTATACTTCCAGTGTGCAGCAAATCCCTTTTCTGCAATTTCATCCATTCGTTCACTTCTGATTTGAACTTCCACATACTTACCTTTGGGACCAATGACTGTAGTGTGTAATGATTCATATCCGTTTCCCTTTGGGGTAGTGACCCAGTCTTTGAGCCTTTCGGGTATCGGCTTATATACATCTGTGATAATAGAATATATCTGCCAGCAAAAACTTTTTTCTTTTTCAGAAGGCACATCTATTATAATTCTCACAGCAAAAATGTCGTAGATTTCTTCAAAGGTGACTTTATTTTCCTTGATCTTATTGTAAATGGAAGATATAGCCTTACTCCTTCCAAGGACTCTGAAAGGAGCTCCTAAATGCTGCAATTCATCCCTAAGTGGTTTAATAAACTGTTCTATATATTCATTTCGTGCCTGATCAGAATCACTAAGTTTGAGACTGATCTCATCATACATCTGAGGATCTGTGATTTTCAGGCATATGTCCTGAAATTCAGTTTTGACATTGTATAAACCCAATCTATGTGCAAGAGGTGTATAAATATATTCAGTCTCCGCCGCAATTTTGAGCTGTTTGTGTTTTGCCTGGGCGTTGATAGTACGGAGATTGTGAAGGCGGTCCGCCATTTTTATCAAAACTACACGAACATCTACGACAAGTGTACTCAGTACTTTTTTAAAGTTTTCAGCCTGCGGGCTTTCTACATTGTCAATATTGTATGTGCCATCAAGTTTTGTAAGACCATCCACGATTACTGAGACTTTAGGCCCGAAAATCTGCTGAATCTCCTGCAATGTCACTGAAGTATCTTCGACTACATCATGCAATAAAGCACAAATGACTGCAGTAGGACCTAGCCCTATCTCTTCAAAGCAAATTCTAGCGACTTCGATCGGATGTAAAATATATGGCTCGCCGGATTTACGCCTTTGATACTTATGTGCATCTACTGATAGTTCATATGCTTTTTCCAAATACGACCCGTCCCCGTCCTGAAGACTTGGCTCCATGACTTCAAGCAGTGCATCAAATTTGGCCCTGACCTGCTTTAACTCATTTTCGTTAATGGCTACACCTACCGGCATGATCTGACTAATAAAGGAATCCCTCAAAGTAGACAAATATACAACAAAATTTTGATTTTATGAAAAATCAGGTTATAAAAATCAGATTTGTTTTAAAAAATTACAAAAAAGGTTATAAATAAACTGTTAAAGCTGAGTAAGCGTATTTTTATCTATAATAATTGAGTACAAGTCCTTGCATAAATTCTTTACGATATATAACATTGTTTTCCGGCCGGCTAATCAAGGTTAATCAAAATCTTTATTTAACAACTTTTAAATTTTTAATAATGAATCACTTTATTCTTACTTTAGCAGGCTTGGTATTATTATGCTACTCGTGCACAAATGAATTTCCCCACACGCAAATCTTAGCCACCGATATTACTGAAACTCGGGCGGCAACTGATGACAGCTGCGGTTATGCAGGACTTATTCAGAAAATAATTACGACATGCGAAGACTCGCTCAGAAACTACTACATACAATTGCCAGACACTTATGATCCGACCATTTCATATCCGCTTTTACTTGTATTTCATGGTAAAGGTAGTGGTATGAAAAATAAAGCATGTGTCTGGAAAGAACGAATCGGAGCATGGATAGACGAAAACAAATACATTGTGGTCTATGGCAGGTCATATAAAGATTTGCATTGGTTCGTAAACGATGCATGCCTTTCTGAAGTTGATGAAATCTGTTATGTGGAAAAAATTCTTGAAGAAATGAAGTCTGAATATAACATCAAGGAAAACAGAATCTATGCAATGGGCACCAGCAATGGAGGAGGGCTTTGCTATTCACTGGTAGAAGATATGGATGATTTTGCAGCTATTGCCACATTTGCGGCATATAAATGGGAAGACTACTCCATAACATCCGCACCTAAAATACCACTCATGCAGGTTCACGGAAGTGAAGATCATACTATTCCTTACTTAGGAGGTATACTGTTTTGCCTTAACTTTGAAAATGCTTATCTCTCCTGTCAGCAATGGGCAGATCACAATGGGTGCATTTTGCCTCCCGTATCTGAATCCGTTGCGATTTCAGGAAAAACTATAGATATCACTGCCTGGTGTTCAAAAAAAATTATTCCTTTGGTTGTTTCTCCTTGCAAAAAATGTAAAAAGGAAGTCGTGCATTATAAGCTTAATGATATAGGACATACTATATATGATGAAATATCTATGTATCCGGAATATAAAGAATACATAAATAATCGCCTCTTTGGATTTTTCAAAAGAAACAGCCTGTAACTTTTTCAATCCTACTCAGATATTGCAGTAATTTTGAATTTTAGCTGAGTAGTTGGGGCATTTCTTTTGAAACGGAAAAAGTTAAAGATGGTGTTTTAGAAAGCATTTTTCAGTAAAAAAAACTCCCATTTACTTTGTTGTTCTTGATGAGAAAATAGCAAAATAATGTAACCAAAAAACTACTTTTGTAAAGGGTGTCTGACTTTTCGGTCAGATATCCTTTCTTTATTTATGTCCTGCATTGATTAAGATACCGACCAAAAATTAGCTTATACGATATTAAAATTTCCGAAGCATCTGAATTTCTAACCTAAGTCAACTCTTTGCTTTCAATAATTTCCAAAGCATCATCCACATCGTCTTCATGAACTTTTATTTCAAAAGAATCATTGGGAAGTATACTTCTTTTTCCTTCAAACTGGAAGGTTTGTATCCTCGCTTCATGTAAGGCCGCTACCATTAATTCACCTAATATATGGTCATGGTACGTGCGAATAGTGATATAATTTTCGGTACGCATATCTGGAATATTTTGCTCTAAATAAAAAACATTAAAAAGAACCTAAAAAGTTCCCTGTTTTGCCAAAAGATCTTATTCACATTTCAAATAATGAAATATTATTATCTTTATCCTAAAATAATCAACTTACTATCATGTTTTTGATTCAAAGTCTCAATCTTCAGGGAAGATTTCTCGAAATTATCCGAAGGTTTCCTTCGGTACTTGCTTTTGCAATTTTAACAACTTTCACCCTTATTCTGACGATTGATGATGATAGCGGAAAATTATTCAGATGGCCCGTTGCTGCCTTTATTGGATTTTTGTTATTCTTAGCCTGGACTTTATACTGTGAATCATATCCTGGCACCCGAAAATATTTTTGGCCGGGCGTAATTGTTATCCTTATATTTTTAGGATTTTATTACTACTTTATGCCAGACAGTCTTATTCAAAAGACGTCATGTTTCTGGTATTTTTCCTTAGGACTC
>JAYTNJ010000038.1:0-2969 GCA_043748345.1 Saprospiraceae bacterium | reverse complement strand
GATCAAAATTTGGTGTTGCTGGACGAAGCCGTCGTGTACAATTCGGGGCACATGCTGGGATTTTTCTCAGTATTTAATTCAGATGCTCTTAAAAATACAACGCTGATAAAAGGAAGTATGCCTGCCAATTATGGTGGAAGACTTTCATCAGTTCTGGATATTCAGATGAAGGAAGGAAATAACAAACACTTTGAAGTGGAAGGAGGTATAGGGCTCATTTCATCACGACTTACTGTTCAGGGCCCGGTTGTAAAAGATAAAAGCTCATTTATGATCTCTGGAAGGCGTACATATATCCTTGATTTGGTACAACCGGCATTAAAGGGCTCTAATTTTGAAGGTACCAATTATTACTTTTACGATCTGAATACTAAATGGAATTATACTTTCTCGGACAAAAACAGATTGTTTTTCAGCGGATATTTTGGTAATGATGTACTTAAATTCCGGCAACCTACACGTGACTTTTCTTTTGATCTTCCTTATGGAAATAAAACAGCTACACTGAGATGGAATCACCTTTTCAGTTCTAAAATGTTTATGAATGTGTCAACTGTGTACAATGATTATCAGTTTCAGTTTAACGGTGGGCAGGATGATTTTGTATTTAAGCTTTTTTCGGGAGTGAAAGACTGGAATCTTAAGGTAGATTTTGAAAACTATCCCAATACTACCCACACACTCAAATACGGAATCAACTACACATACCATACTCTGACTCCCAATACGGCAAGTGCTTCCAATGGTGAAGTGGAATTTAACACAACTTTCAAACCCAAATATGCCAATGAAAGCGCGGTATATTTTCTGGATGATATGAAACTCAACAGTCAATGGGCCATTAATACTGGCTTGAGATTCAGTGTTTTTCAACAGGTAGGGCCTTATACTTCCAAAATCAGTGGTAAGGAATTCGGAGCATTTGAAACTGCAAAAACATATACGGGTCTGGAACCTCGATTAAGTATCAATTACAAAGCATCTTCTGATTTTAGTATCAAATCGGGTGTGGCTGTAACTACACAATATCTCCACCTTGTCAGTAATTCATCCAGCACTCTACCGGCTGACGTTTGGGTACCAAGTACGGAGATAGTAAAACCTCAGCGTGGTGTGCAATATGCATTGGGATTTTTTAAAAATTTCAGCAACGACACATATGAGACATCATTTGAAGTCTATTACAAAGACCTCAAAAATCAAATCGATTATGCTGACAATTACGTCAATGATATAAGTAAAGAAGTTGAAGATGCTTTTGTTTTTGGTAAAGGAAGGGCGTATGGTGCTGAGTTTTTTGTAAAGAAAGCTAAAGGTAAACTCAATGGCTGGATAGGATATACCTTGTCGAGATCTGAGCGTTCATTTGAAGATATAGAAGGAGGCAGATGGTATCCTGCTGTGTACGACAGGACCAATGATGTTTCGGTAGTGGTAAATTATAAACCCGGCAAAAAGTGGGATTTAGGTGCAATTTTTATATACGGCACCGGCAAATTATTTACTCCGGTGAGAGGTTTTTTCTTTGTGGAACAAAATATCAATCTTTTTTACGGACCACGAAACTCTTCGAGACTTGATGACTATCACAGATTGGATGTATCTGCTACTTATACTCCAAAACCTGATTCAAAAAAGAAATTTAAAGGCAGCTGGACATTTTCTGTCTACAATTCTTATAATCGAAAAAATCCGTTTTTTGTAAATTTTGATACTAAAACTGATTTTCAGACAGGTACTAATACTATTACAGGTAGTAAAATTACTATTTTTCCAATGATACCTAGTATCACATATAATTTCAAATGGAACTAAAAGACGAAAAAATGAAAAAGAGTCATGTTTGGTTATTGATGGTGCTTTCATGTATAACTTTATTTTCCTGTGAAGAAAATTATATACCTGAAACCAGTGTTTCAGAGCAGGAGATTGTAGTAGAAGGATATATAGAATCAGGAGTAGGGGCAAATCCTACTTTTATTATCCTCACTAAGAGTATACCCTTCATTTCTACCATCAAATCCGATCAATTTGCAGACCTATTTGTAAAAAATGCAAATGTTTCTGTATTTGACGGTATCACAACAGTAGCGCTGACTGAAATATGCCTAAATCAAATTCCGCCTGATCTGAAAGAAGAAGTTTATGCGGTCTTAGGACTGAATCCTGATTCTACCGCTGCCAATATTTGTGTGTATGCTGACCTTTTCAATCTGTTGAAGAGAGAGTCAGGCAGAAAGTATGACCTCAAAGTAGTTTCAGAAGGAAAGACACTTACAGCAACTACTACTATACCGCCATTTGTAGGATTATATGATTTTAAATGGGCAGCTCCTCCGGGAAAACCCAGAGATACTCTTGCAGAACTAAACGTGAAGATAAACGATCCAAAAGGTATTAAAAATTATTACAGGTATCTGACAGCTTCTGAAGGAGGATCATTGATTCCGCCTTTTGGGTCGGTGACAGATGATGCAATTTTCGATGGTAAAGAGTTTGAATTTCCTATCCAAAGAGCACAAAGAAGAGGTGGAGGATTTGACCCTGAGACATTTGGATTGTACAAAAGAGGCGACAGCATCACCATCAAGTGGTGCACTATTGATAAAGCACATTTTGATTTCTGGAATACCAGGGATTTCAGTGCTAACAGCGGCGGTCCTTTTTCTGCATATACTCGTATAGCGACAAATATACAGGGTGGTCTGGGTATTTGGGGTGGATATGCAGTAGGTACATATTCGCTAAAAGTGCCCCCAAAATAATTGCTTCCAACTGTTACCTAAGATTGTAGAGGATATAGAATACCAGTTTTCTTACTACATTTTTTGTAATATTACCAGTACCTGTTCAATAAGTTTTTTTCCTTCTTTAGAAAATTTACCAAACTCATTTTTGTCAAGAGCCTGAAGCGCCAACATAAAATTATCAGCCATTATTTCATCCGGATGAATGATATATTGTGTATT
>JAYTNJ010000037.1:0-3011 GCA_043748345.1 Saprospiraceae bacterium | reverse complement strand
CTATTTATAATAAAAAGAGGACTCCATATCACATGCGATATATGATAGCGACATCACTAGCTATAGTGGGTGCCGCGATAAGGAGGATCTTTACCAAATTTTTTGATATGGGTGGCCCTGACGCCTTCCTATATACTTTTATCCTGACAGATCTGGTATTGATATCATTGATATTGTATGACATCACATATAAGAAGGATTGGAAACCTTATTTTATAGCTCTGGTTATCATACTGATATCTCAAATAGCCTATTATTACATACCCGAGACACCATTCTGGCAAAAATGGTGTGGACTATTTGCCGAAACATTTTTTTAAAAGCCTGATACATCAAAGTAAAATGAAGATTAAGTTAAATTTTGGACTTTCTTTTTGGGCGATATTTTTAACAATGGTGATCAGTCATGTCACCATAGCTCAAAACTTTACCAAACAGGATGCAGAAGTCAAAAATACTGTCATCAAACTCTTTGACGCCATTTCCATTAATAATGCAGCAGAAATTAAATCATATTGTATAAATGACGTGAAGTTTTACGAGTATGGACAAATCTGGACGCTGGATACGCTATTGCAGAAATTAAGGTTAATGTCCGGGACCTCATCGTATAATCGCACCAATACTTTTGATTTTGTTACTACAATGATTAAAGGCAACATCGCATGGGTCACTTACTACCTGGAATCGACAATAACAAGAACCGGAAAACCGGATATTATAAAATGGATGGAAACGGTTATCTTAATAAAAGAAAAGAAACAATGGAAGGTAAGTGTCTTACATTCTACCCGACTTTCTAATAATTAAAATATTTTAAAATGAAATCATTTCTTCTTGTAATAGCCTCATTGTTATCATTGGTTGTGTACGCTCAATCAACCAAAATGTACGATATCGTATTGGCAGGCGGCCGGGTCATAGATCCTGAGACAAAACTGGATGCCATCAGAAATGTTGGAATTATCGATAATCGCATTGCCCAAATCAGCACTGAAACCTTAAAAGGAAAGGAAGTGATCGATGTGAAAGGTTTAGTAGTAGCGCCGGGATTTATCGACCCGCATGTACACGGACTTAGCAATGTGGAGCAGGAGTATCAATTGTATGACGGAGTGACCACCGCACTGGAATTGGAGTCAGGAGTACCTTATCTGGATACCTGGTATAAGTCCCGCCAGTCAAAAGCTATGATCAATTATGGGGCATCTGTGTCCTGGGGCTTTACCCGTTTTCTGACATTTGACGAATTTAAAAATGATCGGGTGATACTAAAAAATGGCATTGAAAACGGAAGTGATAAAACCGATAATGCATACATCATCAGTCAAGTGGTCGGTAAAAGCCTTTCTGAAGAACAATCAAAGACAATGTTGTCAAATATCAAATCTGAATTGGACGCCGGCGGTATAGGCATAGGTGTGCCGATAGGTTACTTTCCCGGCGCTAAAACCGAAGAAGTATATCGTGTATATCAACTGGCTGCACAACAGCAAACCACCATCATCAGCCATGTACGCGAGCCCAATCTCACAGCCATTCAGCAGGCAATATCTGATGCAGTGCTGACAGGTGCTCCATTGCATATTGTCCATCTCAACAGTATGGCTTTAGGACAGATAAACTTGGGAATTGAGATGGTGCAGGCAGCACAAAAAAAAGGCTTTGAGATCACTACGGAAGTGTACCCTTACACAGCAGCATCAACCCGTCTGCAAAGCAATATATTTTCAGATGGCTGGAAAGAAAGATTGAGTATAGATTATCATGATTTGCAATGGGTGGATACAGGAGAAAGACTAACTAAAGAGACTTTCGAAAAATATAGAAAAACATGGGGCGTAGTAATCATACACATGATGAAACCAGAATGGCTGAAATCAGGTGTGGCTGCTGAAGGCGTTATGATCGGGTCTGATGGCATGCTTTACGCCCAACTAGCGCATCCGCGTACAGCAGGTACATTCGCAAGGGTGTTAGGCAAATATGTGCGTGAAGATAAGGTGCTGGATTTACCCACAGCCATTAGCAAAATGACCTTCATGACAGCAAAAATGCTTGAAAAATCAGCTCCCATGATGCGGTTTAAAGGTAGAATACAAGTAGGTGCTGATGCAGATATCACTGTTTTTAATCCGGAAACAGTGACAGATAAAGCGACTTTTGAAGAAGGTCTGAAATTTTCTGAGGGTATAGAATATGTCATCGTAAATGGTACTGTCGTACTAAAAAAAGGCAAAACCGTGGCAGATATTTTTCCGGGACAAGCAGTGTATGGAAAGTATAAGAAGTAATTTTTTGAAACCAGTATAATTACATTCTGATGATTAAAAATTTAAGGATAACCTTCTTTCTTGTCACCATTGTTAACTTTAATTCCTGTGATCTTTCTGAAAAGGGGGATATATGGATAGTATCTGCACCGGCAGGCAAAGAAATGACGCATATAAACAAAGAAGGAAAAACGGTTATACCCAATGGGAGATACATCAGCCCGGGAGGTATATGCATAGAAACAGCGCCACATCCTTATGGAATGGTGATAAGTCCCGATGGAAATGTTGCTGTAACAGCAAATTCAGGCACTAACCCCCTATCTATAACTATCATAAGAAATTTATTGACTGGAAACCCTGAAGTACAACAGGTTCCTCCTGGTCCTGATACGGATAAAGGCGTCCTGGCTTCAGTTTTTATGGGACTGGCCATTTCACCCGACAATCAGACCATTTATGTTGCGGGTGGGCAGGAAAACAAAATTTATCTTTTTGATGTAAAGACAGGAAAAAACAAAGGGCAAATTGATTGTTCTGAACAAAGCCCAACTACAGATTATTGTCATGGCTATATTGGTGATATGAAGCTCTCAAAAGACGGCAAAAAACTCTATGTTGTCGATCAGATAGGATTCAGAATGGTGATCATTGATGCCGAAAAAAGAGCACTAATCCATTCTGTTCCCGTGGGCCGATACCCTTTTGGTATATGCATCTCTCCTGATGAGAAAAAAG
>JAYTNJ010000036.1:0-10808 GCA_043748345.1 Saprospiraceae bacterium | reverse complement strand
AAAAAGTAACAAAAAAAGAAAAGAAACATATAATAATAAATAATAATATATTTATTATAAATTAAGATTAAACTGTCCGAACATTGGGGGTAACTATATTATTTCATCTATTAAAGTATAATAATCAGTTAGTAAACATTTTTTTTTGTATTGTCATGAAAAGTATAAAACAGAAAAGGAACAACCACAGACCGGATTTTGAAGAAAAGGATTCAGTCAAACCTAAGAAAAAAATAATGGCTATTGATCAGAAAGTCAATGTAAAATCCAACAAATTTTGGGAAGACATCTATGAAGATGAAGGAGATAAAATTGACAAATTATTGAAATAACCATCCCATTAAATTAGGTTTTCTTTGTTAATTGCCCCATTTTTAACAATTAACAGATTATTGTGAGATTTTTTAGCAACATTTCGGCAATTTGCACGTATTATTATTATAATTATTACCCATGAACAATTTTTGGTACAAAACCAAATCTTTTTTTGTAAATTTATTTAAGAAAACAAAAAAAGTGGTCACGTTTCCTCAGGAAGAGGAGCAGGACTTTATAGGAGTTTAAGCAACTGAAAAGTATCCCCCCGGATTTTTTAAACACCTTAGCAAAAACTTAAATGTTAGATAGTAACTGTCTTGGTTTACTTTCTAACATTTTTTTTTGCTTCAGTACCAACTATTTTATTGTAATAAACGTCTATATCTATAAATCACAATTTTTTGAATCCTAGTTATATAAGCGATCAGGATCTTATTAAAGGGTCAGCGGCTAATGACCGGAGGTCTCAAGAATTTTTATATAAAAAGTATTTCAAAAAGATGTTTGTGATGTGTTGCAGATATACATCAGATGAAAATATAATATGTGAGATTGTCAATGATGCTTTTCTAAGCGTATTTAAGAATATAACAAAGTTTGAAAATCGTGGCTCCTTAGAAGGTTGGATAAGAAGAATTACCTTTAATACATTGTCTGATCATTTCAGAAAAGAAAAAAAAGACATTAGGTTTATTTTTTTAGAAGATAAAGATTTTAATAATATTCCTGAATGTAAAAACATTTCAGAACTTCATGATTATGATGACATTATTAGTAAAATTAATACTCTACAAGGATCGTTTAAAGACGTTTTTATTAAATATGCCATTGAAGGGTACAATCATAAAGAAATAGGAGAGGAGCTAGGTATATCCGAAGGAACTTCAAAATGGTATCTTTCGGAATCCAGAAAAAAATTACAATTATTATTCAGCACACCACAAAATGAAGTAAGATATGGAAGATAATGACATAGAGAAATTAATGAATCAGAGCTGGCACAAAATGGCAGCTAAACTCAATAAAGACCTCCCAGTTGTAAAGAGGGAAAGGCGATATATTTTTTGGTTCTATTTGTTTTTATGTATTCCTGCCTTTGGAGGATTTGCTGCTCTTTTAGACTTAACTGTAAATACTCATGACAGCAAAATAAAAATATTAATTAAGGAAAAAGGATCACCGCACAAGAATACGCAAAGTGTAGATGATATCATCGCTTACCATTCATCAGAGATTGCCGAAAAGAAAATTGATCTTAAAAAAGAGACACCAAATGATAAGAGTTCGTCAACCAATATAAATTTTTTTAAATCTCAAAATATTATTCCTTTACAGCTAAATCAAAAAAATACATCTCAAATTGTTGAAGTTGGCGCAGGAGTTATTAACAACTCAAATGGAGATATTAAAAACAATATTGATAATAATAAAATAATGATTGCTCCAAGCCCGGTAAATAGCTCATTAAGAAGTATAGTTTCTATTGATAATTTAAATCAAAATATTTTTTTAACCTTAATAAGAAAACAACTAATATTTCCTGAAATTCAGAGTATAAAAAATGCTGAATCAAGGGATTTGAAATATGGTATTAACGGATCCGCATTGATGAATGGATTCAGAAATCCTATGGGCTTTATGCTTGGTATTTATTGCCAAAAGGAAATAAAGAATAATTTTATTATCGAAAGTAGTTTTAACTATAAAATATATAATCGATACGTATCCTTTTTACAAAACGATGGGCAATCAACATCAAGTAGTAAGAATATGGATTTGTCAACATCAGTAATATCATCTGCTAAAAATATTTATATTAATAACCCTGGCATGTTGAGTACCAATCAGTTAAATATCGCAAACGAAAGTATTTTGGCAAGTTCATTGAAATCTGTATCTTATTTAAATTCTGATTTCATTTTGGGATATAGAGTAAATTCTAAGGTTTTGTTTATTTCAGGCGTCGGCATAGAGAGAATGATAGGGGCTTCGTATTCTCTTAATAATCAAAACGTTGCTTTGTTTAAATCATATAACAAAACTGTGCCCACTCAGGAAGACCTTGAATCCGGAAATGCTTTATTGCGCAAATGGTTAATGGTTGGAAAAGTCGGCATGGACTTACAAATTCATAAAAAATTATCTCTGAGAAGCAATCTAAGTTTTGGAAACTTAATACACAATACTGCAATTCCTGAGAATAATACCACTGGTATTAATACATCGACATCTTCGTTTGATAAAAATTTAACACTGGTAAAAACACCTGAAAGTGGGAATATATTTCTTGAATTAGGATTGAAGTACCAAATCAAGTGATAATCCTGAATGAAAAAAATTAAAGGTGAAGCCTTTCTTTTCTTTCCAACAGTGATTCTCTAGTTTCTATTCTATCTGGATCAGGAACACAGCAATCTACAGGGCATACAGCAGCACATTGAGGTTCTTCGTGAAACCCAACACATTCTGTACATTTATCAGGAACAATGTAATAATAGTCATCCATTACAGGGTGTTGCTTTGAAGCAGTATCTACAGTTGTACCATCTTCCAAAGTATAATACCCACTAATATTAGTTCCGTCCTTGATTGCCCACTCAATACCACCTTCATAAATAGCATTATTTGGGCATTCCGGCTCACACGCTCCGCAGTTTATACACTCATCAGTTATGATTATTGCCATTCCAAAACCTTAGTTAATAATTTAAGTAGCAAAGTTATGACAAGTTATGATAAAGCTGTCTTCTTTTCCTGCATTCTACTTGTTAATGTATTGATAATAGACAATACCACATAAGCCAAAACTATTAATGAAACCGCCTCATACTTGAATAATAAAATCAAAAGAATCGCAATTATCCCCATAATATACTGATAAATATTGTCTTTCCAGTTTTTTGTCATACTTTTAGTGGAGAACATCCGTAAACCGAAACTTACCATCATGATACTTAAGAGTAGGGGAGTAATAAAGTAATTAGTCTTTGATGCGAAAAAATTTATAAAAGTTTGACTATCGTTTTCAATAGCAATGATTAATCCAATATAAAAAATGGCATTGGCCGGAATAGGTAAGCCCATAAAATAAGGCATGGATGATGATGAATTAAATTTTGCCAGTCTGATTGCACCACAGACGACAATAAACGAAACTGTTGCAATAGTGAAGAATCTGTTTTCAATATCAGGAGAATATAGAGAATAAAGATATGCCGGAGCAACACCAAAACTAATAACGTCCGCTATTGAGTCCAGATGTTTTCCAAACTCGCTTTGAACATGTAAAATTCTTGCAACCATCCCATCCAAGCTGTCAAATATGAAGCTGCAGAGTAATAAAATAGGACTCCAATAAAAATCGCCGATCATAATTGCAGTGAAACCGCAAATCAAATTACATGCAGTGATCGCAGAAGGAATATATTGTTTCAATTTTTAATATTTTATGCAAAAGTAGAAATTTATCATGTATGATTGTTATATAACTAAAAGAGATGGATATATTTTTAAAACAGGGTATAATAAATAATTTCTATTTAACATAATATTAATTATAGGCTTTATTGAGTATTGTATTTGGCTGTTCTGCTGAATGTTTTATAGACATTTTGAAACAATTTATTACTGATTATTTAAAAAATAGATTTAAATTTTGTTTTTACTGATTTCTTCTTTTCCTTTGTGGTTACAATTGAAAACTAAATGAATTGCATTAATACAAATTGGTGGTGGCATACATCTAATCTCGACTCGGGAATTAAGTAGCTTTACTATTTGTAATAAAATAAAACAAAAGCGGCTTATCAGATTCCTGATGAGCCGCTTTTGTTTTATTTAATCACTTAAAAATTTTAATCTATATTTTTTGGACATGATAAAAATAAAAATAAATACTAAAAAATTACTTTCTGATCTTACAACTCCAGTTAGTCTTTTTCTTAAGTTGAGAGAACATTTTCCGGAAATTCTACTTCTTGAAAGCTCGGATTATTCAAGTAAAGAAGATAGTCAATCATTTATCTGTTTTGAAACTTTGCTGTCATTGGAGTATACAAAAGGAGACTTTACATTCAAAAATAATATTGATGGTTATCATATCACTTCATTTGCAAAAGATTCAGTTTCGGCTATATCAAAATTTTTATCTCTTTTAGTATCAGACTTTAGCGAACCGGGAGAAAGGTTTAATGGTATTTTTGGTTATACAGGTTTTGATATGGTTCAGGAATTTGAAGGTCTTACATTTGACCAAAATAAACCGAATTTTGGAATTCCAGGTTTAAGATATGACTTTTTTAGATATATCATTGCCTTTGACCATTTTTATGAGGAGCTATATCTAATTGAAAATCAAATAGATAATACTGAGAGCGGGCTGGATAATATTATGAGTATTATCAGCCGTCAGGATCATCAGACTTATCAGTTCAAGACGGTCGGTTCCGAAGTACAGAATATGGAAGACAAGAAATATATTGATATTGTAAACAAAGCTAAAATGAATTGTCAGCGTGGGGATGTATTTCAAATGGTGCTTTCAAGAAGATTTTCTCAGGATTTTAATGGTGATGAATTTAATGTTTACCGAGCATTGAGGTCTGTCAATCCAAGTCCTTATTTGTTTTATTATGATTATTCAAGTTTTAAAATATTTGGCTCATCTCCAGAAGCTCAGATGGTGGTTCATCAAGGGACAGCTGAGATTCACCCTATTGCAGGCACATTCAGACGAACCGGCGATTATATGAAAGATCAGGAATTGGCCATCAAGTTACTTGAAGATCCAAAAGAAAATGCCGAACATATCATGCTGGTCGATCTTGCCAGAAATGACCTAAGTAAAAATTGCAAAGAAGTTCAGGTTTCTTCTTACAAAAAAGTTCAATTTTTTAGCCACGTAATCCACCTTGTTTCTAAAGTTATTGGAAAAATCAATAAAGGAGTTTCAGGATATCAAATTTTTGCAGATACCTTTCCAGCTGGTACTTTGTCAGGTGCGCCTAAATACAGAGCTTTGCAATTAATTGATGAATATGAACCCACCACACGTTCATTTTACGGAGGTGGTTTGGGAATGATTCGGCTGAACGGAGACTTGAATCATGCCATAATTATTAGGTCTTTTTTAAGCAAAAACGGGACTTTGCACTACCAATCAGGTGCGGGTATTGTTATTGACAGCGTAGCTGAAAGTGAACTGCAAGAAGTTAACAATAAATTGGCAGCTCTGAAAAAAGCAATAGTTATTGCTGAAAATTTATAAAGAATATATAAAACTAACCTTTAAAAATGCAACTAAAATGAAAAAAGTGGTAATCATAGACAATTACGACTCATTTACATATAATCTTGTTCATTTGGTCAATGAAATACTGCAAGAAGAAGTAGATGTTATAAGAAACGATCAGTTTGAGCTTGATTACTTCAAAAAGTATGAATACATTATTCTTTCACCAGGTCCAGGAGTGCCAGATGAAGCAGGTGATCTTAAAGCAGTTATAAAAGAGTATGCGTCATCTAAAAAAATATTTGGCGTTTGCCTTGGTCTTCAAGCTATTGGTGAAGTATTCGGAGGTAAGTTAAAGAACCTCAGTAAAGTATTCCATGGAATGAAAACTCAAATTCATAAAACAAAAAATCATGATCCCATTTTAGAAGGAATAGGTGACCTTTTTGAAGCTGGAAGATATCACTCTTGGGTAATCGATTTAGACTATATTCCAAGTGATTTAATAGTGACAGCCACAGATAGTATAGGTGAGGTAATGGCTGCCAGACATAAATCTTATAATGTGCATGGTGTTCAATTCCACCCGGAATCTATCATGACCCCTGATGGAAAACAGATGATCATTAATTTTCTAAATTTATAATGATAGATAATGAAACAAATACTAAATCAACTATTTGACCATCAAAAGCTTACCAGAGATCAAGCTAAAGAAGTGTTGATTAACATATCTCACAATAAATATAATCCATCCCAGTTAGCTGCTTTTATAAGCGTCTACCTGATGCGAAACATATCCGTTGATGAATTATCAGGTTTCAGGGATGCATTGCTGGATTTATGTATAAAGGTAGACTTTGAAACTTTGCCCATAATAGATCTATGCGGAACAGGTGGAGATAATAAAAATACATTCAACATATCTACTCTCGCTTCATTTGTAGTGGCTGGCGCCGGGTATCACGTGACTAAACATGGTAATTATGGAGTTTCATCTGTAAGTGGGTCATCAAATGTTCTTGAATATTTTGGTTTCAAATTTACAAATGAAAAAGATGCCTTGATGCGTCAAATGACATCTTCAAATATTTGCTTTCTACATGCTCCCCTATTCCACCCTGCGTTAAAATCTGTTGGACCTATCAGAAAGGAGTTAGGTGTTAAGACATTTTTTAATATGCTTGGACCATTGGTCAATCCGGCTCAACCTCAACATCAAAGTGTGGGTGTATTTTCTTTAAAATTAGCAAGATTGTATCAATTTATGCATGAACAGACCCATAAAAAATATGCCATCATTCATACAATAGAAGGATACGATGAAATCTCGCTTACAGGACCGGTAAAACTTATTACAAACAATGAGGAACGATTGGTAGAAGCATCTTATTTTGGCTTGCCAAAATATAGCCAAAAAGATATTTTTGGGGGTGACTCAGTGCAGGAAGCTGCTGAAATGTTTATCAATATACTTGACAATAAAGGCACAGTAGCTCAAAATGACGTAGTCATTGCAAATGCGGCACTTGCCATTCAGTGTTTTGAACAAGAAAAAGATATTAAGGAATGTGTATGTGAAGCAAAGGAATCTTTAGCAAGTGGAAATGCGAAAAAGTCTTTTGTAAAACTATTAAATGCAAATTAATTTTTCAAAAATGAATATTCTTGAAATTATAGTTAAGAGTAAAAAAGAAGAGGTTGCTTCCAGAAAATCTAAGATAAACACGAAGATTTTAGAACGATCTGTGCAATTTGGCAGAAAATGTTATTCCTTTTCAGATTTTATTATCAATCCTGGGATGAATGGGATAATAGCAGAATTTAAACGCAAATCTCCATCAAAACCCACTATTAATCTTAACGCTGACGTCGAAATAACCACAAAAGGATATGAATCAGCGGGTGCGTCAGCTTTATCAGTTCTTACTGACATAGATTTTTTTGGAGGAAGCGACAATGATCTTCAAAAAGCTCGGTCGGGCTGTCAGATACCGATCCTTCGCAAAGATTTTGTCATTGATTCATATCAGATTATTGAAGCAAAAAGTTTGGGTGCAGATGCTATTCTTTTAATTGCCGAAATTCTGACAAAATCAGAAATTGATGAACTTTCAAAAGTTGCAGGAGAATGTGGTCTTGAAGTGTTAATGGAAATTCACACTGCGGATCAGATTAAAAAATATCATGATCGAATTCTGAATATCGGTGTAAATAATCGAAATCTAAAAACATTCACCACTGATATCCGTTATTCAAAAGATATTTTTCATCAACTTCCGACAGATGCCACAAAGGTTTCAGAAAGCGGACTTAATGAACCTTTTCAGGTGGTTGAATTGATAAATATTGGTTTTCAAGGATTTCTCATAGGAGAAAATTTCATGAAAACGGAAGATCCTGGTGCCAGTTTAGGTTTATTTATAAAGCAAATCCATTCATTAGTATGATTATTAAGGTCTGTGGTCTAAAAGATCCTCAAAATCTTCTTGATATTACGGTACTAAAAATTGATATGGTGGGATATAATTTTTTTCCACCTTCAGCAAGATATGTTGATCATACGTTGCCGGCTATACCGGAAAATATTGAAAAAGTCGGTGTTTTTGTCAATGCTACCTTAGATGAAATCAGGCATAAAACGGAACTTTACAAACTTGATTTTGCTCAATTGCATGGAGATGAGAGCCTTTCGTTCGTTAAAGCTGTCACGTCTTTTATTCCGGTGATTAAAGTTTTTAGAATACATGATCATTTTAATCCTGCCATCTTAAATGATTTTAATTTTTGTGATTATTTTTTATTTGACACTTCAACCGAACATTATGGGGGTTCAGGCAAGAAGTTTAATTGGGAAATAGTAAAAAATTGGGAAATCGAAAGACCATTTTTTTTAAGCGGCGGTATAGGTCCCGATGACATAGATTTAATTACAAGGACAGCGCTATGTCATCATAATTTTGTGGGTATAGACATCAATAGTAAATTTGAGATAAGTCCTGGCTTTAAAGATTCCGACCTTATCAATGATTTTGTAACCAAGGTAAGGACATTTTGGAGTGACACCGTTATCAATCTTCACCATTAAATATTTTATAAAAATACAAATCAGAAATAATAGAGCATGACAGATACAATATCATATCACGTTTCAGAGACCGGCCATTATGGAGAATTTGGGGGTGCCTACATTCCCGAAATGTTATATGCCAATGTTGAAGAGATTAGAACAAGATATCTTGATATCATAGCGGAACCATCTTTTCAGGAAGAATTTAATACTTTACTTCGGGATTATGTGGGTAGACCTTCGCCATTATATTTAGCTAAGACATTATCAAAAAAATATGGGGCTACCATATACCTTAAACGTGAAGATCTTAACCATACCGGCGCGCACAAAATAAACAATACTATTGGGCAAATATTGCTAGCAAAACGATTGGGGAAAAAACGTATTATTGCAGAGACTGGTGCAGGACAACATGGTGTGGCAACAGCAACTGTTTGCGCATTAATGAATCTTGAATGTATTGTCTATATGGGATCATTAGATATATTACGTCAAGCTCCTAACGTCGCCAGAATGCAAATGCTTGGGGCTAAAGTAGTTCCGGCAGAAAGTGGAAGCAAGACACTCAAAGATGCTACCAATGAAGCCATAAGAGACTGGATCAATAATGCCGAAACAACCCATTATATCATTGGATCTGCCATTGGTCCTCACCCCTACCCTGACATGGTGACCAGATTTCAAGCAGTGGTTAGTGAAGAGATTCAATGGCAACTGAAAGAAAAAACAGGGAAAGACCACCCTGATTATGTGGTGGCCTGTGTAGGGGGCGGGAGCAATGCAGCAGGAGCATTTTATCACTTTCTACATGACGATAGAATCAAACTTATTCTTGCCGAAGCAGCTGGAAAAGGTATAGATACAGGCCATTCAGCAGCTACTAGCATACTTGGCACTAAAGGTATTATACATGGTTGTATGACGCTCCTGATGCAAACTGAAGATGGGCAGATAGTAGAGCCATATTCGCTTTCAGCAGGATTGGATTATCCTGGTATTGGACCAATGCATGCTCATCTCATAAAATCAGGCAGGGCGCAGGTTTATGCAGCTACCGATGACGAAGCAATGATGGCAGTAATAGAATTATCCAGATATGAAGGTATTATTCCGGCTTTGGAAACAGCCCATGCCTTAGCAATACTTGGCAGAATCGGCCTGAAGCAGGATGATCAAGTCGTAGTAAATCTTTCGGGACGTGGTGATAAAGACTTGAATACTTATTTGAAATATATTGAAGAGCATAATATCCAACTGTAATAATGGGAAATATAAGACAAACTATAATAGATAAGGGTAATAATGTTCTCAATGTTTATTTTACAGCCGGATTTCCTACCCTGAATAGTACTGAAACTATCATTAAAGCTTTAGCATCCAACGGAGTAGATCTAATAGAACTGGGTATGCCATATTCAGATCCGCTGGCTGATGGGCCTACTATTCAAAAAAGCAGTGAGGTATCTTTGAGAAATGGTCAAACTATAAGCCACCTTTTTAAACAAGTACAAGAGGTTCGAACTACTTGTAAAGTACCTATTATCGTAATGGGATATTTCAACCAGATGCTTCAATATGGAACTGAAAAATTTCTTGCGGAGGCATGCAAATCCGGAATACAGGGCCTTATTATTCCTGACATGCCCATGGAAATTTACGAGAGAGATTACCAATCGTTATTTAATGCGCATCAAATGGAAATCAGCTTTCTGGTGACACCAATGACTTCTGAAAACAGAATTCGCCAGGCAGATCGACTTAGTTCAGCTTTTTTATATATTGTTTCACAGTCATCCATCACCGGCAAAAAAGGGGGAATATCAGATACCCAAGTGGCTTATTTCAAAAGATTACAGTCAATGAATCTTCGAAGTCCGTCCCTGATAGGATTTGGAATCCATGACAAGGCAACAAGAAATATTGCCAACCAATACAGCAATGGAGCTATTGTGGGAAGTGCGTTCATAAGAATTCTGGAAGGATCAGAAGATTTGTCTTTAGACATAAGTAAATTTGTTTCATCTTTATAAATCTTACAATTTTCAGATTCGACTTGATATATACCATTCATTTTGGGAATGAATGATATCAATCTGGTTTAAACCCAAATTACGCATTAGGAATTTACTACAACAAAATTCTACTGCATATCTATTTCAGTACTCATTTTTCTGTCCTCATCTTAGC
>JAYTNJ010000035.1:0-13277 GCA_043748345.1 Saprospiraceae bacterium | reverse complement strand
AAGTACTCACAGACATGAAGGCCATTTATCCTGGTACCAATATGAGACTGATTTACAAAACACACGCACATCAGCTCACGAAGGACTCGGAGGTCTGATTTTACTTCTTTTCCCTCTCGAGCCATTTTCTGGCATTGATGAACGCCTCCACCCATGGGCTGACTTCGTCTTTTCTGCCTGAAGGGTAATATGCCCAATTCCACTGAAAAGTAGATCTTTCTATATGCGGCATCATCACAAGATGTCGGCCATCATCACTACACAACATGGCTGCGTTATAATCAGAGCCATTCGGATTGGCCGGATATTTATCGTATCCATACTTTGCTACAATATGATACTGACTTTCATCTTTTGGAAAGATAAATTTTCCTTCACCGTGAGAAACCCAGACACCCAATGTGGCCCCTGCAAGCGATGAAAGCATGACAGAATTATTGTCCTCCACTGTCACGGAAGTAAATATACTTTCGTGTTTGTGTGAGTCATTAAAATGCATTTTAGGTTTTGCATCATGCTCAGGATTGATCATACCCAGCTCGATGAAAAGCTGACATCCGTTACATATGCCCACAGATAATGTATCCTGTCTGCTAAAAAATCGGGTCAACGCCTGATTGGCTTTTTCATTATACTTAAATGCTCCGGCCCATCCTTTTGCTGACCCCAGCACATCACTATTGGAAAATCCTCCTACTGCTCCTACAAAATTAATATCTTCAAGTGTCTCCCTGCCAGAAATCAGGTCTGTCATATGCACATCACGTACATCAAATCCGGCGAGATATAACACATTGGCTAATTCTCGCTCGGAGTTACTGCCTTTTTCGCGAATGACTGCAGCTTTAATTCTTGCTTTATTTACATTGATCTCAGGCTTTATACCCGTAAAATGAGCTGGAAAAGTATATTGAAGCGGTTGATTTTTATAATTAGTAAATCGCTCATTTGCAATGGCGAATCCTGATTGTTTTGTATCCAGCACATAAGATGTTTTATACCAGATATCACGCCATTTGTCAGTATGCAGCTCAAAAATATTTTCAAGGTGGGAAATAGTGACCTTTCTATTTTCATTTGGATTTCCGATTCTCACAGCATCAATCCCACTTTCTAAAAAAGCAGACTGAATTTCATCCTCAAAACCCTTAATAGTCTGAAACACCACACCTGCATTTTCTGAAAATAGCAGCTTTATAATATCCGCCTCATCGATTTTACTGAGATCTGCTGACATACCGGCACTTGGGTCTGCAAAACACATTTCAAGTAAAGTCGTGATCAATCCACCACTCCCTACATCATGACCGGCCACTATCGATCCTTTTTTGATCAGAGACTGAAGAATATTAAAGCAGGTTTTAAATTTTTCAGCATTTACGACATCGGGTGCAGATTTTCCAACCTTGCTCAATATCTGATGAAACGACGAACCTCCCAATTCATGTTTTGTAAAAGACATATTAATATAAAATATCCCACCGCCATCTTTTTGTATCACAGGCTCCACGACTTCTCGAATGTCGCAACAATGTCCTGATGCGCTTATGATTACTGTGCCGGGAGCGAGTACATCTTGGTCAGCGTACTTTTGTTTCATCGAGAGTGAGTCTTTTCCTGTAGGAATATTGATACCCAATTGGATAGCAAAATCTGCGCAGGATTTTACGGCACTGTACAGCCTTGCGTCTTCACCCGGGTTTTTGCATGGCCACATCCAGTTGGCAGAAAGAGAAATACTTTTCAATCCGTCTTTCAGTGGTGCCCATACAATATTGGTCAATGCTTCGGCCATGCTATTGCGACTTCCAGCTTCAGGATCAATCAGCCCGGTCACTGGCGAATGGCCTATCGAGGTGGCTATTCCATGGTGATTTTCATAATCGAGTGCCATCACGCCGCAATTATTTAAAGGAAGTTGCAGTGGGCCTGCGCATTGTTGTTTTGCCACTTTTCCACCTACACATCTATCCACCTTATTTGTCAGCCAGTCTTTACAAGCTACTGCCTCGAGTTGCAAAACCTGTTCCAAATATTCATTAAACTTCTTGACATCATAAGTGGCATCACTAAATTGATGGTGCGGCGTTTTATCATACATCACCATTTTTGGACCAGAGCCAAACATATCCTTGATAGAAAGATCTATAGGACTAATACCTGATTTGGCTGAATGGATAACAAAACGATGATCACCAGTGATCTCCCCTACTGTATATATCGGAGCTCTCTCCCTTTCTGCTATGGCCGTTATTAGTTCCATATCCTTTTTATTAACCACCAAACCCATTCGTTCCTGTGATTCATTACCTATGATTTCTCGGGCTGAAAGCGTCGGATCTCCTATCGGCAAAGCATCCAAGTGAATGATTCCTCCTGAATCTTCCACCAGTTCTGAAAGGCAATTTAAATGACCGCCTGCCCCATGATCATGAATAGAAATAATAGGATTGACCTTACTTTCCACAAGTGCCCTAATGGCATTGGATACTCTTTTTTGCATCTCAGGATTGGATCGTTGTACTGCATTAAGTTCTATTCCCGAGCCAAATGCGCCTGTGTTAGCAGATGATACTGCAGCCCCACCCATGCCTATACGATAGTTATCGCCACCCATGACTACAATCTGGTCTCCGGGTTGAGGATGTTTCTTTTTCGCCTGATCTGCCTTAGCATATCCCACACCACCAGCCAGCATGATGACTTTATCAAAACCCACAATATCGTCGGTCTCCATATGTTCAAAAGTGAGGACAGATCCTGCTATGAGTGGTTGGCCGAATTTATTTCCAAAATCAGAAGCTCCATTAGATGCTTTTATCAGTATGTCTAAAGGGGTTTGATATAACCATTTGCGCTCAGGTACTTGCTTTTCCCAGGATTTATTATCATCGATTCTCGAATAAGATGTCATATAAACTGCTGTTCCTGCGAGAGGTAAAGATCCTTGTCCTCCTGCCAGCCTGTCTCTGATCTCACCTCCCGATCCTGTGGCAGCGCCATTAAAAGGTTCAACTGTAGTGGGAAAATTATGTGTTTCTGCCTTGAGAGACAGTACCGATTCAAAAGTTTCTCTTTTGTAATATGATGGTATATCCCCACATTCCGGAGCAAACTGCATCACTTTCGGTCCTTTGATAAATGCGACATTGTCTTTATAAGCGGAAACAATATCATTTGGATGTATTCTTGCTGTATTTTTTATCATGGCAAATAAACTTTCCGGCTTTTCTTCACCATCGATGACATATGTACCGTTAAAAATTTTATGCCTGCAATGTTCAGAATTGACCTGCGAAAATCCAAAAACTTCGGTATCAGTAAGATTTCTTCCCAGTCGAGTTGCCAGATTAATCAGGTATTCGATCTCTTCTTCACTTAAAGAAAGTCCTTCCTTATAGTTGTAGGCAGCGATATCTACAATCGGTGTCACAGGTACCGAAGCTATCCTGATGGTGAATATTTCCTGATCCAACGCAGTATATTTCTGGAGTAACATAGGATCATAATGTACGTTATCTGCGGAATCATGTGTGAAAAGCTCTATTCTTTGAATGCCTGAAATTCCCATATTTTGGGTGATCTCCACAGCATTTGTGCTCCAAGGAGTCACCATAGTTGCTCTGGGGCCGATGAAAGGTAAAAATATAGCTTTACTTTCAGAGAGCCCGGCATTACCGAAAAGCCATGATAGTTTTTCAACATCACTACTCACGATATCCGAAATAGTCTGAACTACATACACTTGATTTTCCGATCCACTAAAAAATGTGATCATAAGAATAGAATATTTACCGCTTAATAGAAGCCGCAAATGTCCTCATTTAGAGTGAAAAAAAGGAATACCAGTGGGTTTTTAAGATATTTTTCTCCTTAATCAGAATGTATTCTATGGAAATGTGATGATTGTATCGATTGACTGTGAATAATTACATAAATTCTGTGACCTCTACATAATTGCGATGCTGAATGACCAGTCCTTCGTTTTCGAGTTTTTTCATTAGCCTGGAGACTACTACTCTTGAAGAGTGTAAATCATTGGCTATTTCAAAGTGAGTCGTGTGTAGTTTTGAAGTTTTGGTCACCATCACCTTTTCGCGCAGGTATTTGTACAGCCTTTCTTCCATATTATTAAATGCAAGATTGTCAATAGCATCCAGCATTTCGCTCATTCTGACATTATAACTATCCAGGACAAAACTACGCCAGGATTTGTACTTTATCATCCATTCTTCCATTTTTTCTACAGGTATAAAAAGCAACTCTGCATCTGATTCCGTGATGGCTTTTACGGCACTTTTGGTCGGTTTTGTACAACAACTGAGCGTCACTGCACATGTATCGCCAAGCTCAAGATAATAAAGCAGCAATTCATTACCTTCTTTATCCTCTTTTAAGATTTTGACAGAACCTGAGATCACCAGTGGCATGTGGGTCATCATCTGACCGATATCCATGATTATAGTTCCCTCCTTAAAAGATCTGACATTGCCCGATGAACATATTTCATTGATCAGTTCTGGTTCAAAAAGAAACTGAAATTTTTCATACAACTTATTATAGCAACTGATATTGAATGGCGTGAATGATGTTGTCATATATAAAGTGTATTTCTTATTATCATTAAAAAATCAGACTATTTCTGAGAACTGCATATCGTATAGCTCCCTGTAATGTCCCTCAGGTTTCTCCAGCAGCTCGTCGTGGGTTCCACTTTCAACAATTTTACCTTGAGAGAGCACCAATATTTTATGCGCATGTTTGACTGTAGATAACCGATGCGCTATTATGATGGAAGTTCTTTTCTCAATAAGTCTTTCGATGGCATACTGTATGACAGCTTCACTTTCCGTATCGATAGAAGATGTAGCTTCGTCAAGGATGAGTATGTCCGGATCAAAAACCAATGCCCTGACAAAAGAAATCAATTGTCGCTGGCCTACTGAGAGATTGCTCCCTCGTTCAGATACTTTGTATTCGTAGCCAGAAGGTAATCTTTCGATAAATGCATGAGCACCGATGGTTTTGGCGGCATAGATGACCTTATCTCTGGATATATTTCTGTCCCGCAGTGTAATATTTTCCATTACTGAACCATCAAACAGAAATACATCCTGCAACACAATCGCTATTCGGTCCCGCAATGCTTTTAATTCGTACACTCTGATTTCTTTATCGTCTATATAGATACCTCCTTTCTGAATTTCATAAAAGCGGTTTAGTATATTGATGATCGTCGATTTGCCGGAACCGGTACTTCCTACCAAAGCGAGCGTCTCTCCCGGTCTTATAGAAAAATTGATATCATTCAGTACATAATTTTCATCATCATAAGCAAAAGATACATTGTCAAATACCACTTTACCCTGAAATTTTACAGGATGTATTGTACCAGCATTATTAATAAAATCTTTGCTATCCAAAAGCTTGAAGACCCTTTCTGAAGCCACAAGTCCCATCTGAAGGGTATTGAATTTATCTGCCATAAACCTGATGGGTCTGAACATCAGGTTCAAATATAGAGGAAAAGCCACCAAAGCTCCAAAGGATATTGTCTCCTGAAGATATCCTTTAGCTCCAAGCCAGATCATCAAGGCAAGAGAAACAGCGGAAACCAATTCCACCACCGGAAAAAAAACAGCATAATAAAAAACAGAATCCAGATTTGCACTGGTGTAGGCATGGTTTATTTTCTTAAAATTATCTGCCTCTTGTCGTTCCGCATTAAACAATTGAACTATCTTCATACCAGTGATTCTCTCCTGCAGGAATGCATTCATATTGGCTATCTGGGTTCTTACTATCTGGTAGGATACCTTTACCTTCTCTTTAAAAATGTAGCTGGCCACTATCATAAATGGCATCGTGATAAAAACAATAGCAGTGAGTCGCCAGCTCGTATAAAACATGATAGCTACTACTGCTATCAGCGTCAGAAAATCAGCGACAATCGTGATCACTCCCTGAGCAAAAACATTATTGATAGCCTCGATGTCATTTATGGTGCGGGTGGTGGATGTCCCGATGGGTGTCTGATCAAAATACCGCAATCTTAGGTTGGTCACGTGCCTGAATACCCGCACACGCATATCTTTAATCACTGACTGTCCCAACTCTGCTGTCACATAAATAAAATAGTATTTCATGATAACATTGGCCATGAGCACTAAAAAAAACAGAAATCCCATGAGGAGCATACCTTCTTCCTTACCCTTGATGATGTTTTCGTCCACAATTTGCTGAACAATAAAAGGCTGTGCTATAGAAAAAGGTGTAATGGCAATAGCAAGTATGATAGACTTGTTAAAAAGCGAACGGAAAGGAGTGGCTGTAGCCAGTACCCGCTTTAATATCTTCCAGTCTGTTCCTTTTTTACTATCAGTGCTCATTCCTGTTTATATAAAAAGTCAATAGTTTTTTAACGTTGTTCACCTTAAAAGGTTCTGGTGAAAGAACATCTCGAAGACAAAAAACTATACATTTTGGTATCTAAAACACAAAAAGGGTCAATGTCAAAAGACAGACCCTTTTTTAAAAGTGTATTTTGTATAATTGATTATTCGCTTTGCGAACCGAACTTCACCTGTCTGTAAGCAGCGGAGATGATCTCATTTCTTCTGACTACAGAAGGTTTGATGAAGTGTTTTCTACTTCTTAGCTCTTTTACTAATCCCACAGACTGAAATTTTCTTTTGTATCTCTTGAGTGCTCTGTCTATTGATTCGTCGTCTTTGATGTTGATAATCAGCATAAAATATTTTAATTTTTATATATTTTCTTTAAAGAACTGCAAAAGTAAGACATTTTGTTGAAAAAGAAGAAATTCGCTTATATTTTTATTAAATTAAATTCTTTTTTTCTGGGATTCTTTTGATTGAAATATCCATTCATCCACTATTCTTTCCAGAGTGCTCAGTTTTATAGATCCCTTGCTAAGGACCAAATCGTGAAACGCTTTGATATCAAATTGATCCCCTAGTTCATTTTCGGCCTTTTTCCTCAATTCTCTGATCCGGATCTCACCTATTTTGTATGAAACAGCCTGTGCGGGCCAACCGATGTATCGGTCTATTTCAGTATTCACTTCGTGCAAGGACAATGCGGTATTACCTGCCATAAAAGCCACAGCTTGATCCCTAGTCCATCCCTTGTAATGCAATCCGACATCCACTACAAGTCTACATGCACGCCACATCTCATAGGTAAGCCTCCCGAAGTTTTCATAAGGAGTTTCATACATACCTGTCTCGATACCCAGATATTCAGAGTATAAACCCCAACCTTCACCAAATGCACTGATGTAGAGATTTTCTCTAAATTTAGGTACATTTTTCAACTCTTTTGACAGCATGATCTGAAGATGATGCCCGGGTACAGCTTCATGGAGCGTCAGTGCAGGAAGCACATAAAGCGGCCTGCTCTCCAGTTTAAAAGTATTGACCCAGTATGCACCTGGTTTGCCTGTAGAATATGATCCTTCCGAATATCTGCCTCCTGTGTAATTGGGTGCAATTGCCGCCGGTACCTCCTCCACTGTAAAAGGCATGCGAGGTAATGTATTAAAATATTGGGGCAATTTACCTTCTATCTTCTTGGATAACCAGGTGGCCCTGTATAAAAGCTCCCGGGGAGTTTTGGCATAAAACTGAGGGTCAGTCCTTAGAAAAGCAATAAACTCTTCAAAACTACCTTTGTAACCTGCCTCAGCCATCACATCAAGCATATCTTTTTTAATTCTTGTCACTTCAGATTGACCTATGTCAAATACTTCCTCAGGGCTCATGTTTAAGGTCGTAAAATATTTTGTTTTATTTTCATAATACAACTTTCCACCTTCAAGACCGCTTATACCAGGAGTCGATGGGCTAGCCGGCAAATATTCATTTATTAAAAATTCTGAAAACGACTTATACGCCGGAGTGATCTGATCTTTAACTATAGCTTTTACTACTGATATTAAGCTGTCATTATCGCCGCATGGATGTACAAATACATTATCTTCAGGATTGATTTCATTATATGGTTTTATCAGATCAATACATCTCAGAGTGATGACGGCTGGTGACGTTTTACTTTTACTGATACCGGATTTCAACAGCTCTTTATGCCGGAGAAGATAGTCAGGCAGGGCTTTCAGTTTCCTGATGTAAGTGTCCTTTTCTTCCCGGGTATTGGTATTAGCGTACTGAATACTATAAACGATTCCTGCCAGAAATCCACCTTCTGAATTTAAAGGTAATAAGTAACTTTCAAATTGAATATCATTCAGTTCGTTTTCCATCTCCAGCATCATCAACTCCTTATTGATAAGTTCTTCGGTCGACAGTTTATCATTATTCAATGCATGCAAAGCTGCTATGAGCTGTGTATATTTTTCCCTCTTATTTGATCTGATACTATCTGATTCAATACTCCAGTCCGCTTTCATCAAAGACGATGTCGTATCCTGAATAGTCTGATATTCAGCGATATAAGATGCAATATTTTTTCCTTTTTGGCATGAAACCAAAATAACAAATGAAAATATTACCAATAAAAAATATTTACTTTTTGACATTTTAATAAAGGATAATCAGTTAAAAATTGTTCGCCTTTTGAGAAATAAAATACCTGAAAGTATTACCGATATTCCTGCAAAAGAAGCAAGTTCTTTGACTAAAGCCTGACGTGCAGAAAGTATTATGACGGCTTCAGGCATGTTAATAGACCTTATAAATTCGATATGGTTTTGAGTGTATAAACCACATACTATCATAATCACAGATCCCGTACCCAACAAATATAATATCTTCTTAGCATCCATAGTGATGTGAAATAATGTATTGTTGATAAATAAAAGATATGCTGTGCTGATCCCAAAACCAATGATAAAAATCGAGGTAAAGCTAAAAGTATAAAACATTCCTACACTGACAGTGAGGACGATAGAAAGTGTAAATAACCAACCAATATTTGATATTTTATTTTCAGCTTTCTTTAAAAATACTCTGCAAATAAAAATTACAAGTATGGTCAACGGAAAGGTCAGGCTTGTGGCAAGTCCCTGATTATCATTTTTTAATACTACAGACCAAAAGAAAAACATGACTTCTGTGAGCACTAAAATTCCAGTAAGTATAATGATGAAATATTTTACTACACCAGCAAAACCATAATGATCACTATTAACATTCTGTTCTCTATTAATGTGGGGTTGGATAAAAAATTCTGCAATACCAAATACCAAGAGGAAAAAAAATATTATCATCAGTAAGTAAATATTACTCAAATCTTTACCATCGTTTGCAGCAGAAACTGCCTTAATATTTAAAACTTCAAATGGCAAATATTCCGTCAGGATAACTCCCAAAGAACCTAAAAGAAAAAAAGGCAAATTATACCTCAGAAATGACAAATTCAAGCTTTTGTGCAGGATTAGTCCCATCAATACCCCTTGAAATAAAGCCTGAATCATCATTAGCCATGGAATTAAATATAGAGGTATTGATTGGATAGTTAGTAAAACCAGAGGTAATACATTGAACAAAACAACTAAACTATTAAGCCATTTACCCCAATTTGCATCTACGAAAATAACAATGCCCGCCATGATCATCAGCAGTGCTCCGTAAAATCCTAAAAAAATATAATTAATCGCTCCTTCATTAATAAAGGCAGGCAATACACCACCGTACCAACACGAAAGATAGGCAGAAAGCAGAAACATTTGCACCGATAAAACCTGTTTGTCAGTGACCATATGGATTAAAAATTGATATTATTGCTTTAAGTTATTTTATTATCCCGGCAAAGTTTTCAAATTTTCTTCCTGTCGTAGCTTCTTCCTGAAAATAAATAATGCTCCGAAAATCAAAATAAGTATTGCAGGAAATATGGCGATATTATCCAGTGTTGCCTGACCAGCTGCCAGTTCAGCGGCTTCAGCAGTAAGACCTGAAGCAAGTGCATTACCCCTTTCAGCATCCAGCCACCCACCAATGATAGGTTGAAATATCGCAAGCCCTACCATACCTACACCACCGATGAGCGACATGCCGAATGCACCGGTTTTAGGCAGGTATTCTGCTACAAAGGATATCATAGTGGGCCAGAAATAACAAACTCCGATGGCAAATAATATAGCATACAGGTACACAATACTTCCTGTGCCTGTACTAAGCAATACAATAGATAAGGCCGCAATAACTGCCGATATCAATAAAACTCCCGTAATATTGAGTTTGTGAATGATTGGGCCCGCATAATATCTGCCTACGGCCATCAAGCCTGTCACAAGAAATAAAATAACCAGAGGTTGAGCACCACTATTGCCCAATATCCTTTCCACCCAACTTGTCGTGCCTAATTCTGTAGTGGCTGTCAATGTCATACATACCAGCATGAGCCAATATAGCGGAGATGTAAAGATGGATTTTAGGTTATCCAGAGTACTCGATTTACCCAGTTCGTTATCGGTTTTAGGAAATGTCTGGCCAAAAAATAAATACCCGTAAATAATAAGAGGCACAAACATAACTGCAAGTTTGATCTGCCATCCTCCGTTCATATTGGCAATCATGAGTGTCAATACAGACCCAATAGCTATACCGCCTGGAAACCAAACATGGAATTTATTGAGCATTTTAGCTTTATTTTCAGGGTACATATCCGCAATCATTGGATTATAAGCAGCTTCTACCATACCGTTGCCAAAACTTATAAAAAAAGTACTTATAAAAAGCGGAAGGAAACTTCCTGATAATATAGAAAATGTAATACCCACCAAGTGAGAAAAGAAGGCTATATACCCTATCTTTTTAGGCCCGAATACATTATAAATAGACCCTCCCAACAGGGTTGCAATAGGAAATCCAAATGCCCCCATAAAATTGATCCATCCCAACTCTGTATCATTTAATTTCATGTCTCTAACCAGATCATTCATGATGCCGGCTCTGATACCAAATGCAAATGCCGTGGTAATTAATGCAAAACAACTGGCTATAAAAAGCCTGTTTCTGTTTACCTGTTCCATAAGAAATTAATGCTGGTTTTTAATTGATTGAAAACTGAAATGCTGAATTTTAAGCAATGATACTTATTTTTTTTAACTATAATATACTTTTGGAATGATAATGCGCCATTTCTCCAGCAGATTTCAGCACACCTATCATGCCGACTCCCAAAGATATTAATCCATAACTCAGACTGCTTAATATTTCCTCCTTAACAGTAAATAGGCCATAAACACCGGAAGATAAAAACACAATGACTAATATCAGGATGTATATAAGGAATCTCCCTGCCCAAACGGGATTTTCATAAATCCTTTTTGAAAATTTATTCTGTGTCTTGGTCGTATCCTGCAAAGTGGCAAAACTCATACCTAGACCCATAAATATCAGCCTATAATTATAATCGTCCCACATCAATTCAAATCCGGTAAAAAATGGCTTATAAAAATAGCCAAGAGCCAAAATTAACAACGGATACTGAATATAACTTGCTTTATGAAAATAATTTGTGAAATCTCTCATGCCCCTTATCTGCTATTTTAATTCTTTAATTTTAAGATTTCTGAACCAAACTTTATCCCCATGATCCTGCAGTGATAAATGGCCACCTTTAGATTTTCCAAAATCAGGCATATCTTTAAATTTACTATTAGCCACCATCTTTTTCCAGTTATCGTCATGCATAGTAAAACGTACAACATTGAAACCATTGAGCCAGAATTCTACATTACCTTTATTACTTTTAATCCTGGCTTCATTCCATTCGCCTGCTGGCTTTACAGTCTGATACTTACATTCGATCATATCATACAGATCGCCTGCCCTATGCGTCACAAATCTGCTGTCCGGGTGGCAAGTATTGTCCAATACCTGCATTTCGGGACCGGTTTTCCAGACATAATCATATTTATCCGCTTCTACTACATTAAACATGACACCACTATTGCCACAATTACTTATCTTCCAATCATAAGTAAAATCAAAATTTTCATACGGTTTGTCCGTGATAATATCTCCTCCATCTGCAGCTTGCCAGTGACCATCTTTATTTGGTTTAGCATCAAGATGTATGGCTTCTTCATTGATCACCCAACTTTTGCCAATGGTCTTTTTACGAAAATTGCGCCATCCTGTCATTGTTTTCCCATCAAAAAGTAATTGCCACCCAGCTTTCTTTTCAGCATCTGTCAGTGAATTTAGAGCATATGTATAAAGTGACTTTTTTGGTATTCCGGCATTGTCTTTTGGCACTTGATTCATAGTGTACCAGGCTTCTGTGGACCAAACCGCTCTTTCTGCTTCGCTGATGTAATGTTTTTTAAGGCGGATATAAATCATGTGATTGTCCTTTTGCCCATCAAACTCAAGAAAAACTTTTTTTCTATCATCAGAAACTGTAGCTGATTTTACAATAAGCCTTTTTTCATTCAGCTTAGGACCACCGTATTCGATGGTAGGTTTATAATACCATTGTTTTACTTCATAATGTTCTGTGTTCCAACCGTCACCATCTTGAAGGGGTTCTGTAAATTCTATCTCCATACCATTGGATTTGGCTCTGACCGCAAGCATCTCAAAAGTAGGCTTATTATTGAATACCAATCTTTGCAAACCATACTTCAACTTCCCTGTTTGTCCCCAGTTACCCGGATTACCTATGCCGCCCACGTAGAGAGCTCCTTCCGGGCCCCATTGCAGCCGATTGACGCCTGCCTCGAGTCCCTGAATAAACCTGAATACACAACCTTGAAGCTGGCCATTGATTTCTTCGACAAAAACTCTCTTGACTCCACCATGGGTTACTTCACCATGAATCATCTGACCTTTGTATGGCCCGAGATTTATGGCAAGGGGTGTGCTGGGAGAGTTACCTATTTCATCCTGAGGCAACCATACTACCGGCAGATCTTCCTTTTTATCTTTTGTGCCTTCAGGGTCTACCGATCGAGACCCAAACCAGGCACCATCGCGCACATGAACGATTTTGGACGATGGTAACCAATCTCCCTGATTGTCAGCCACAAATATATCATCTTTATACCCGATCCCGATACCATTCGGCGTACGTAATCCAGAAGCAATAAATGTCATAGCCCCATTATTTTTATTAACTTTAATGACCTTGCCTCTGTCAGGGATTTGAGGTTGTGTACTCGCACCACCAGGATTGATGGCTGTAGCCAGTGTCGCATAGAAATATCCGTCTTTATAAGCAAGACCAAAACCAAATTCATGAAAATTGGATGATACTTTCCAGTCATCACATAATGTCTGATATTCATC
>JAYTNJ010000034.1:0-5307 GCA_043748345.1 Saprospiraceae bacterium | reverse complement strand
CTCTTTCTATTATTCATCCCGCAAAATTATTGTATATTTGTGTAGCAAATAAATTCTTGCCCTAAAAGGGCATAGTTTTAACTAGCGGACTTGAAAAATAAATCAACAACGTCTGATTCGTAAGCCAGACTAAAAATCTAACCATCCAGTATGCATAATTACCCTTCTTTTTAATACATTTGAGTTCATTTGATTATCATGAAAGTACTTTTCATAGGGGGTACAGGAAATATAAGTACTCCTGTCAGCAAATTAGCCCTAAAGCTAGGAATCGACTTATATCATTTAAATCGTGGAAACAGGCCTGGGTTAGAAGGAATAAAAAATATAATCGCTGACATAGGTGATACAAATACTGTAAAAAAGTTTGTTCAAAAGCATCAATGGGATGTAGTAGTAAATTGGGTGGCTTTCACACCTGAAGATGTTATAAGGGATATTATGACCTTTGAAGGAAAAGTAGGTCAATATATATTTATCAGTTCCGCTTCAGTCTATCAAAAACCACCTGTGCACTATATCATCAGTGAAACAACACCACTTGACAATCCGTTTTGGGATTATGCCAGAAATAAAATAGCTTGCGAAAATCTTTTACTGGGCGAGTATGTAAAGAAAAAATTTCCTGTCACTATAGTAAGGCCTTCGCATACATATGCAACAGTTATCCCGGTCACATTGGGAGGTTGGACAGAGTACACTATTGTAGACAGAATTAAAAAAGGTTTACCCATAGTAGTACAGGGAGATGGCACTTCGTTATGGACACTCACACATGCTGATGATTTTGCCATTGGATTTTTAGGTTTATTTGGCAATAATCATGCTTTAGGAGAAGCATTCCACATCACTTCCGATGAAGCACTGACATGGAATCAGATTTATCAAACTGTAGCTCAAGCAGCCGGGTATGTTGCTAATATAGTTCACATACCTTCAGACTATATAGCAGATTATGCAGATCTGCATCATTACCCACCAAAGAGGGGTAGCTTATTGGGTGATAAATCCCATAGCGCTGTTTTTGACAATACAAAGATTAAAACATACGTTCCTGGGTACAAAGCAACCATACCTTTTGCTGTAGGTATCAAAAGAACACTCCATTGGTTTGAATCTGACCCATCAAGAATGATAGTAAAAGAGGAAACTAACGAATTTCTGAATGGACTGGTAGCAAAATACGGGCAATAATCTTTGAAAACATTTTTTATAAAAGCAGACTCTTTAAAATCTGCTTTCTCTTTTAATAAACCTCTTTTTTATACATACAATTCACATATCTTGACTAGTTATCTATCTTCACAAAAGATTTCATCATCCTTTCATGAGCGTTGACAAAATGTATAGTATATCTCCCTGCCGGAAGGTATTCAATGTTCAGAATTTCATTTTTAGGGTCAACTCTTCCTTGTTTCACTATTGATCCCAGATTATTTACAATATAATAATCCATAATTAATTCGATATCAGAAGATATTTTTACCCTCACTTCATTTACTGCAGGATTTGGATATACGCCGAATATGTTAGCTCTATTGGGATCAGGTTCTGTAAATCGGTTGAGGTCTCGATATCCAAAGTCAAAATTAGTAAAAGGAACTCCGGCTTCAATGGTAAGTAGTCTGGTAGTGCCCGAACCATATTGATTGGTGATTTCACTATCTTTATCCTGGTTACTACCGGTAAACATAACAAAATCGAGATCTGGAAATTCGGGTAGCTTACAATAATACTGACCAGCATCCAGATTTTTAAGAGAATATTCGCCTTTATCATTACTTTTTGAAGACTTCACAAAAATCCTAGCCTGGTTAAAAAGGAAGATGACCACATTTGGCATAGGCAAATCCTTTTCATCTTTCATGCCATTTTTATTAGTATCTTTCCATACGATACCATTTATACTAGAAATGACCTTGTAATAGAATCCGGCATCGACATACTTCATCTTGTATTTATCATCAAACATAACCTTATCTGACTCACCATTCTCATCTACATCAGAGTCAATATCAGGCAAACTACCTACCTTCTTTTCTGTGAAAACATGATTGTCAGGAGATTCTACTACCACCACATGCTCTCCTGTCTTTGCAGTAGAAAGTGCATACATTCCGGCATGATTTGTCATAACTGTCTTTACGGTACCGAGACTCAAATCTTTCAGATGCACTCTAATACCACTTTGAAGTTTTTCATCTTCTGAACGTATTCCATTTTTATTGATGTCATTCCAGATAATGCCCAAAACAAGTTTTGCATTGGTTGAGTGCATACCAGCATCTATATCCAGAAGCAAACTACCATGTGCCAATGATATCAGAGGTGTAGTGCCCGTAGCATCTACATCACTATCACTCATACTTGATCCTGATGCATTTTGCAAAGTAAATTCAAAACCATCGGGGATACTAAACTGAAGGTAGTACAACCTTTGCCGGAGATTGCCAAATATATAATTGCCTTGACTATTAGTTGTCATCGTAGAAAGTAGTTGACCACTTTGAGTAAATAATTTAACTTCGATCCCACTTACCCCCGGCTCTCCCGCATCCTGCAATCCATTTTTATTGTTATCATTCCAAACTCTATCTCCTATACTCGCAGGAAGAAAAGCTGCTGCATCTATATTATTGACAAACTGTCCAACACCAATAGTAAATAAACCGGTAGTTCTAGGTCCATTTTCGTCTGTAATATTACTGTCGTTATCATCTCCGCCAACCCCACTTGGGGAAATGATGTAATTAGCGGGTATCTCAAATTTGATAAAATAAGAACCGGGACGAATATTGTCCATTTTGTAATATCCAGAAAAATCTGCACCTGGCTCATTGGAAGTGACCGTGCTATCCACCAAAATACCCGTGGTAGTAAAAAGTTTAATTTTAATATTTGAAATACCGGGTTCACCTGTCTGAAAAAATCCATTTCCATTTAGATCAAGCCAAACTCTATCTCCTACCGACCCGGTTTTTACATATCCTGCATCTATATTTGTATAAACTTGCTGAATAAGAAAATCAATTAGTAATGTTTCTCCGGTAGCCAGTTCAGCCTTACTGTTTTTATTCTGGTCAGATGTGTTATTTAGAGCAAAAACATACCCTGACACCTTGGAAAAAATAAGTTTGTACCTACCTGTAGCAATATCGGTAAAACCATACCTACCCATTACATCAGTTATGGTTGTTTTTTCTATTGCTCCTTTTTCATTAATTAATGTAACAGTAACACCTGCAATACCTGGCTCATTAAGATCCTGAAGGCCGTTATTATTGATATCATCCCAGACAAAATCGCCTATTGAAATTTTTTGAAAGTATCCCAAATCAATATTACTGAGGGTAGCTCCCGGAAGTAAATTTAATATTCTGGTTGTACCTGAGCCAAAATCATTGGATATATCGCTATCATTAGGCGAAGTAATACCAGAATATAAAACAAACTGCTGATCAGCAATAGGGGGTGCAGAGATATAATAGTCTCCAAAAGGAATCCCAGAAAAAATATAACTACCATCACTTCCTGTCACTTGAGTGCCTATCAATGTTCCATTAATTCTGAACAATGATACTGTCAGACCTGAAAGAACAATTTCACTAATTTCCCTTAGCTTATTGTTGTTGCCATCCTGCCACGCAAGCCCACTGATGGTGCCTGCGACAGGTGCCATTAGGATAAATCCACCATCAATATCATCTCTAAACTGTCCTGGCAAAAGACGGATAATGGATGTTCTTCCATTAGTTTTGTTCAGAATATCTGAGTTTTTCAAACTGTCAGTTGTTGAAGTATTTGTATATTCAAAGTTGTCGGGCAGTGAAAATTCAATAAAATAGTTGTCATACATTAGGTTATTGAAAGAATAATATCCGGATTTTCCGCTTTTTAGAGCAGAGATGACTGAATCAAGCACCACTCCGGCTTCATTCAGCAATTTTATTTTCACACCATTAATTCCTGATTCATCGGATTGCTGTAGCCCATCTTTATTTGTGTCCACCCACACAAAATCTCCTATTGATGATGATTTAACCAAACCTGCGTTGATACCTTTGATATTTTCACCCGAAGCAATATTAAATAAATTTGTATTACCACCCTTATCTTTTACATCAGAGTCTGTAAGTGGATCTGCTCCGCGGTTCAGATATGTAAAAAATAAATCAGGTTGTTTGCTGAATCTGATAATGTACTGCGCCGATTGCAAATTTATAAAAGTATAATTTCCATTTACGTCAGTAGTATCAATCTTTAAAGTGTCACCTGATATATTTAATAAGTATACAATTATCGAATCCTGTACTGGCTCAATAATATCCTTAATTCCATTACCATTTTCATCACTCCACACAGCACCTGAAATATTTCCTTTGATAAGTTGTAAGCCCAAATCAACATCAAAGATGATAGAATTTGATTGAATAGAAATTTGAGAAGAGGTAACTATCCCATTTAAACTGAAGTAATCTGAATTTAATTCCCTATTGCTAGTATTTACTTGGGTAATTTGAAATCCTGCGGGCAGATCTGACTCAATTTTATACAATCCGGGCTTTATATTAGAAAAGAAATAGGAACCATTATTGCCTGAGGTAACAGTAGAAACAACAGAGCCCGACTCATTTTTCAGGCTGAACATTACCCCACTAATTCCGGGTTCGCCGATATCCTGCAAGCCATTTCCATTCACGTCATTCCATACAAAATCACCCAATGCTCCTAATCTATAAAATCCCGCATCTACGTTTTCAACTTTCTCTCCTATCTTCAATGTAATCTGTGATGTCTGACCACTCGTAGCATCCGGATCTGAATCGTTGTCTGCCGTTCCTTTTCCGATATCAGTAAAAATATATCCTGATGGCTTTTCAAACGTGAGCCGATAGGTTCCCTCAGGTAGTTTGTCGAATACATATTTTCCATTGCTTTCACTGGTGGTGGATCTTGCAATAGTTTTGCCCGATACACTCTGACCATTGAGTCTGATCACTACACCTGCCACTCCAGGCTCGCCGGCATCCTGAATACCATTGCCATTCATGTCTTCCCATACAAAATCACCGATACTCGCTGTCGCTGTTGATACATACCCGGCATCAATATCTGTTCGGACTGCTCCGCTGACTAAAGCTATATTATTGACCACACCACCACTATCAGCATCGCTGTCTTTTGTACTATCTGTTCCTGATTTTGCGATCGTAAATTTATTGTCTGATACTGCACCAAAAGTAACCTTGTAGGTACCCGGTTTCAGATTTTCAAATTTGTAGTTGCCATTTTCGTTTGTTGTGGTTT
>JAYTNJ010000033.1:0-8217 GCA_043748345.1 Saprospiraceae bacterium | reverse complement strand
TGTTCAGCCTCCTTGATGAGTTTTGGGTTTATCAGAACAATATCAACAACCACCATTGCAGTGGTGTGGGCGTGCCTGCCCGTGATGGCCGACCTGGTTATATTGCGCAAAACATGGACATCGAATCTTATACCGACGGCTATCAGGTACTGCTGCGCATCGCCCGAAACGGCGACCGCCCCGAACAACTCATACTGACGCACCCAGGTTGCATTGCCCTGAACGGCATGAACAAGGCAGGCCTTGGTGCTTGCATGAACACGTTGATGCAGCTGAAAGCCAACACGACGGGGTTGCCAGTGGCATTCATCGTGCGCCACATCCTGAGCAGCACTGACAAGGACAACCTGCTGGATTTTATCCAAAAAGTGCCCCATGCCTCTGGCCAGAACTATATCATAGGCATCAAAGGAGATGTCTATGATTTTGAGGCTTCCGCTAATAAAGTCGTGCGTTTTGACCCAAAAAACGAGAATGGCACGGTTTATCACACCAACCACCCGTTGGTGAACGACGACCTGAAGCCTTGGTTCAAAAAGTTCGACCCGACCCTGAAAGAAGAAGAAAAGCCCGTTGAATCCAATAGTTTTGTCCGTTTGGCCGCAGTACAGCGCGGAGTGGCTCCGAGCGGTGCCATCAGCGATGCCACCATCAAGGCTGCACTGCGCTCCAAAGACGACGAAAAGTACCCCGTTTGCGTGACCCCAAACCAATGGGGCATGACCTTCGGCTCGGTAATCATGACGCTGACGGGAAAACCTTTTTTACAGATTACCTCGGGGCCACCCAATGAGTCGGAATATAAAAGGGTCGATTTTTCGAATAAATGACTAAAAATCTGTTGGGTTTCTCGCTATGTTGTCTTAATTTAAAACTTATAAAAAATAAAAAATATGTTGAAAAACCATTTTTCGATGGTAGTCCTCCTTGGTTTTCTACTTGCAGCCGTTGCTTGCAAACAAAGCCATAGAACCAAGGCCAGTGATGACAGTACCGTAGTACCAACAACCATCCCGGCATTGACCATGGAGCAAACCGCTGATGAAAAATGGGTCATTTTGGACGGCCAAAAAGCAGTCGTTTATGAGGTATTCATTTTCGACAATGGCCCCGATTACGAAGCAGATGGACTGTTTAGGGTGGTGAAAAACGGCAAAATAGGCTACGCCGATGCCAAGACCTACGCTATCGTCATCGGACCGCAGTTCGATTGTGCCTACCCTTTTGAAAATGGCAAGGCCAAGGTCAGCAATCAATGCAAAACTATAAAGGATGGAGAGTACAGCGTTTGGGAGAGCGACGTTTGGCAGTATGTGGATAAGCAAGGAAAATTTACAAATCTGAACTATGAAAAAAATTAAAATCTTATTCATTTATCTATCCCTCCCGTTTTTAGTTATTGCTCAAAAACCACGAGCAAGAGATATCGGTATTCCTTTCAATGGCGCGACAAGTAAGTTTAATCCCTTATGCGCTACCGCATCAATTAGTCATTGATTTGTTGAAGAAATACAATATAATAAAATGAAAGTATCTTATTAGCTTCTTCAATAACTTCAACATTTTTTTATCAAAAAAAAGTTTTTTAAAATGAAAAAATTAATTTTATTTCTCACTTTTTGTCTGTTGGCAATTCTTACTTTTTCTCAGGGAAAAGTAGATAAGGAAAACATCGTCATCGGTAAAATAGATAGCGTCCAATCCAATATATTGGGTGAAAACAGAAAAATTTGGGTGTATGTGCCCGAAGGAGCCGCCAACAGTAAAGAGCGTTTTCCTGTGGTGTATGTATTGGATGGTGACGGACATTTTTCATCAGTAGTAGGTATGACTCAACAATTGAGTACTATCAACGGCAATATGATGTGCCCCAAAATGATTATAGTGGGCGTACCCAACACCGATCGAACCAGAGACTTGACTCCCACTCACATCGATGCTGACCCACCTTTTATGGATAGCACGTTCTCAAAAACATCGGGAGGTGGTGAAAACTTCATTGCCTTTATGGAGAAGGAATTGATGCCACATATTGAAGCAAATTACCCGACAGCACCCTATAAAATGCTCATTGGGCATTCATTCGGAGGTTTGGCAGTAATGCAAACTTTTGTTCATCACAACAATTTGTTTAACTCCTATATCTGCATTGACCCAAGTATGTGGTGGGATAAAGAAAAGCTTTTGAAACAAACGCAAAAGCTTTTAGTGGACAAGAAGTTTGAAAGGAAATCTTTGTATCTGGGCATTGCAAATACGTTGGAGAAAGGTATGGATATAAAAAAAGTACAAAAAGATACTTCCGGTGACTCTAAACATATCCGTTCCATCTTGGCATTGCAAGCCGCTTTTGAAAAGAATAAACAAAATGGCTTGATGTATCGGGGCAAGTACTACGCAGACGATACACACGGTTCCGTCCCACTCATTACAGAATACGATGCTTTACGCTTTTTCTTCGATTTTTTTCCTTTAAAACTCGGCATGAAAGATTTCACAGATTCTACGGGTACTTTGGCAACTAAATATCAAAACCACTTTGCGCAACTATCCAAAAAAATGGGATATCCAATAAAGCCTGATGAAGGAGAAATCAATTTCATGGGCTATGATTTTTTAGGCAGGAAAATGTATAAAACTGCAGAAAGTCTTTTTGAACTCAACGTGGAAAATTACCCCGAAAGTTTTAATGTCTATGATTCTTATGGCGATTATTTTATTGCTATGAAAGATTCAGCAAATGCGATTATTCAGTTGAAAAAAGCTTTGGTAATAAAAGAAAATGAAGGGTCGAGAAAAAAATTAACAGAACTGGAAGGGGCTAAAAAACAGGAGTAAAACCCCTAAGTATTATATTCAATCAAAAAATCATACTTTAAAATGAAAAGAGGAACACTCTTAATCGGACTATTGCTAAGCTTGCTGATTTCTTTTGCTGTGAAGGCACAAACGGTAAAACTAAAATCATCAGAAGGGTATATAGCAACAAATGATTCCGTGCGTCTTTTTTATCGACTGATAGGTGAAGGAAAAGATACCATCGTTGTGTTTCATGGTGGTGGATTTGGTTCTAGTTATCTTGTTCCGGACTTGATGCCACTTGCAGCTCATCATGTACTTTTATTTTTTGACCATCCCGGCACAGGCTTTTCTTCTTTTATCAAAGATACTGCAAGATTAAACATTCACCGGTTTGTTCAGGATGTTGAGATGGTTAGAAAACATTTTCGCATTCAAAAAATGAAAGTACTTGCACATTCACTTGGTGGTATATTGTTTGGTTATTACGCCACTGTTCACCCCGATAGAATAGAATCAATGATCCTTGTAAATCCAACAGCCGCCTCTCAAAAATGGAAAGGTGTAAATAGGCTTGATAGCATTTCCCAATTGATACTAAACCAAAACAGCAAGGCTTACAGGTCTGCTCCTGTTGATACAATTAAAGCCTGCTGGGACTATTATGCAGTATGGGCTCGAGGTAAATTTCCAACACCACTGCATGTAAGGAGGATGTGGGGTGATGTCTGTGATTGTGACCAAAAAAACCTATTGAACCCAAATAGATTTTATTCCCTGCAATCTATGGGCAAATGGGATATTACCCAACAGCTTTCCAAAGTAAAGGCAAGAGCTCTGATTGTGGGTGGCGATCAGGATGAAACACCAGTATCAGCATGGGAAGAATGGAAAAATAGTTTACCCAATAGCCAATTATTAATTATCAACGGAACAGGGCACCTACCTTATGTAGATAATCCTGCTGTATTTTTTCTTGCTGCGGAACAGTTTCTGCAAAATAAATGGCCAGACAATTCAGTCCTTCATTCGAAAGGTGTCGGAATAGTTTTTCCGACTGACGAAAAAGGTTCTGCTTATCTGAAAGCGAGAGCAGCGGTAATTAAAGTGGAAAATGAACTCGTGAGATTAATTAATAAAGCAGCTTGGGATAGTGTAGGTGCAATATATGCAACCGATGCTACGATTTTGGCCCCCGGCTCACCACCGGTAAAAGGTCAAAAAGCCATTGCAAGTTTTTGGCATACTGTTTCTATAAGAGGAATGCACACCATAGAAATCCAACTTATTGACCTTGAACAAAGCGGGGACAAATTAATTGCAAAAGGTAAATATGTGATGAACAATCAGCAAGATGAAATCATTGATATTGGAAAATTTATAGCCATCTACAAAAAAGAGAATAACAACTGGCGGTTACAAACGGATATGTTTAATACAAGTATGGAAACACGGTCTCCAATTGAGGTGCCTGATTATTTAACATTGCCAAAAAAATAAATGCCTAAAATGGGAAAATAAAAGTGATTACTCACCCAGGTAATTTCTCTTTTTTTCAGTCAAAAAATCAATTTTAAAAATGTATCAGGTCATAATAAAACAAACCATACATACCAAAGCCATCATTTTCGGTATGGGGCTGCTGTTTATTTTGATACAAATAGGTTTTCACTCTACGTATTTACAGTATTTTCCTACGTTTGAAAAATTTACCTGGTTGCATCACATACATGGTGCCCTGATGGCTTCATGGATTATATTGCTGATGGTCCAGCCTGTTTTAATTCACAAAGGCAAGCTTAAGGCTCATCGTTTTATTGGTAAGTTGTCATACATCATTGCTCCATTGATGATCGTATCTATGTGTTTGATATTGAGATTAAGCTATCACAAACTGGTTTTGAATAGTTCCATAGAAGACGAAATGTCAAATCAAGCACCAATCATCATGCAATTATTCAGCTTCACCGTTTTATATGGCCTGGCATTTTTTTACAGAAAGCATACTTTTTATCACATACGTTTTATGATTGGAACAGCACTGCTGATGATAATACCAATAGTAGGCAGAATTTTGGTATGATTTGTACCTAAGTGTCGGCATGGCAGCCATTTTGTTAATGTATGATATCCAAAAGAAAGTGGATTGGAAACCTTATGCCATTGTTACGGTGATACTTATGTCCATTTTAATTGTATATCATGGCCGGTACTCGAAAGCATGGGCAGCATTCGGTCGATTTGTAGTAGATAACTTTTATTGATTAAGTAATTTGGAATTATAAAATATAATACGTGTATATTTGCTTTGTTTGCTATTTCATTTTTTTTATTTCTTTATATCAAACCATTATGAAACAAATCATTTTACTTTTTTTACTTGTATTGGGATCTTTTGTACAAACATCGATTGCACAAACGATTTCTGACAAACAATTAGCCACTAGATTTGATCAACTGCTCTCTGAGCAATTCAAAACCGGCGAAACCGGCGGAGCAGCATTAGTCTCAAAAAAGGGTCAGGTCATCTACAAAAAGGCATTCGGCATGGCCAATCTGGAGCTGAATATACCTATGCAGCCGGATAATGTATTCCGAATCGGTTCTATCAGCAAACAATTTACAGCTGTAGCAATTTTGCAATTGATGGAGCAAGGGAAACTGGGACTGCAGGATGATATCACCAAGTTTATACCAGATTATCCCACCCATGGACACAAGATTACCATCGAGCACTTGCTGACCCATACTTCCGGGATTCAGAGTTATACGGGTATGAAAGATTTTGGTGCCATCAGCCGTTTAGACAAAAAACCGGAAGACCTGATTGCTTTTTTTAAAAATCAACCGATGGAATTTGCTCCGGGAACCAAATGGAATTACAACAACTCGGGATACTTTTTATTGGGTTATATCATAGAAAAAGTATCCGGTAAAACCTATCCCCAATATGTAGAAGAAGTCTTTTTCAAACCATTGGGCATGACCAATTCCTATTATGGAAGTGACTCGAAGATTATTAAAAACAGGGCTTCTGCATATGGGAAAACTGAAAATATATTTGTTAATGCTGAACCATTGAGTATGTCGTTGCCTTATTCGGCGGGTTCACTACAATCCACAGTAGATGATTTATTCAAATGGAATCAGGCGGTTCACGCCTACAAGCTTGTCAAAAAAGAAAGCCTGAATAAAGCCTTTACACGCTATGTACTGGCTGATGGAAAGAAAACAGATTATGGATATGGCTGGAGTTTAGGCAATGTACAACAAAGCCCGTCTATCGAACACGGCGGTGGCATACCCGGTTTTTTGACTATGGGTATTTATCTGCCTGAAGAAGATGTTTTTGTTGCGGTTTTCTCCAACTGCGATTGCAATGCTCCCGAAGATGTGGCAGCTAAGCTTGCAGCGCTCGCTATAGGAAAGCCTTTTGAATATAAAGAAATCAAATTGGATAGCGCTTCTATCCAAAAATATACGGCAGTGTATGAAAAAGAAGGAAGTGAAGAACAGCGATACATCACTTATTCAGAAAATCAGTTGTTTTCACAGCGGAATAGAGGAGAAAAATACATGATAAAACCATACGCAAAAGACAAATTATTCTTTGAAAGTTTGATGACTACCATTGAGTTTATAAGAAATTCTGTAGGTGAAGTTGATAAACTGATAGTTAAAGATAGAAATACTCCAGAGACATGGGTCAGAACAAATAAACCGATTCCAACCATCGTAGAAATTGATGTGGATGAAAGCATATTGGACACTTATGTTGGGGATTATGAGTTGGGACCCAACTTCATTCTTACTGTCACTAAAGAGAAAAACAGACTGATGACACAAGCCACGGGTCAAGGGAAAATCGAAATATTTGCAGAGACTGAGACGAAATTTTTTGTAAAAGTCATGGATGCACAATTGGAATTTATCAAAGGAGACTCAGGAAAAGTAGTAAAACTAATCTTGACCCAGGGAGGCCGAAAAATGGATGCAAAGAAGATAAAGTAAAAGTGTCTTTGGTTTTACTAATAAGAATCCGGATGTACAATTTGGGTAAAGATAATCAGCATGTTATAATGTGCTTTCGTTTTGAATCATGGTAGTCTTATTCTTATGTGAAAAGAAATTGATTTTCCGGTGCAAAATTTCTTACAAATTCGGATTTTATTTGGTACAAAAAGGTTGAAACTAAATTTTACAACCTGAATGGGTTTAATTTTACCAAAAAATAAGAAAATGTTCAAATTGTCTCAAAAACTGAATTTTAATTTTATTCTGGTTGGGTTTCTTTTATTTTTGACAATGATGGAAACAAATTTGTATGCTCAAACTAATAAGATAAAAAACCAGTCAGATCCAAACCAAAATATCTCTGTAAAGGATCTCACAATTTCCGGTCAGAATGCTAAACTTCCATCAATGACAAATGTCCAAAGAGATTCTTTGATAAAACCTGAAGATGGAATGGTTATTTTCAATGCCACGTTAAAAAGACCACAATACTATGACGGAGAAGCATGGTTTTCCTTTCACAATGACCATTATATTGGCGAACGATTTGGTGGAGGTATTGTTTTTTTTGTAGATAATACCGGTAAGCACGGATTGATCTCATCTGATATGGATCAGAGTTCAGATGCTAAATGGGGCTTTTTTGAGGAACAAGTAGGCGCAAACAATAAAACTGTTGGAGGCGGTAAATCAAATACTGAAAAAATAGCTTTGGCAAGTAAAGATAACCAAATAGCGAGCAGAATTTGCAGTGAATTGAATCTTAACGGTTATGACGACTGGTTTTTGCCATCCATGGATGAATTAAATTTAATCTATACAAACCTTAAAGAATTAAAAATCGGTAAGCTATCAGATGCATTGTATTGGTCATCATCAGAGACCGATTTTAATAATGCCTGGCTTCAGGATTTTGCCACCGGAGTTCAAAATGAGTATCACGTTAATAAAATTGCCCGCGTCAGAGCCATCAGAGCTTTTTGATCAAACCATTTGAAATGTGATTTACGGTACAGACCATAATCTTCCTAATAAAATTATGTTTTATTTATGATTCCCTACGGTTTTTCAAATTTTCAGTTTCTGTTATATTTTCAATAGCTTACCCTGTATTTCCTTAGACTTAATCATGATATCATGAGATTTTTGCGTTTTTTGAAGTGTATGTGCTATATATTACAGAGAGTACAATGTCGTGTAGATAAAATCACTTACTAATGGATTTCCAATCAGTGGTTAGTGATTTTGAATTACCCTCTAATATGATTTACATTTAATTGTCGGTCTAAAAAAAAATGATAACTTTGATGTAATTTTTTTGATGTTGGTTTGTATTCTTAGCGTATAACCCCAAACCTTTTTGTTTCAGGCACCCGTTGTTTTTTATTTTGTACCAAGAAAAGA
>JAYTNJ010000032.1:0-2036 GCA_043748345.1 Saprospiraceae bacterium | reverse complement strand
GTATAAAGCGCATATCCAGCTGATAAAGCCGAAAAAACGCCAGTAAAAAAGACAGTCGCTCCTATACCATGATACTTTATGTAATCTGTGGGACATCTTTTTAAAACTGAGTCCACTGCTCCGGAACAAAAAATAAAAAAAGAAGATATTTGGTTCATTGCTATATTATTATTTCAGGTAACTAAAAAAAATCAATTCAAAAATATTCCTTTAAACCCATCAGCCACAATTTTATAGACTAACAGTCCAAAAAGAAGGACAAAGATATATTATAAATTAATATAATATGTATGTAGCAATTATTATTTTTGAAGTTTAAGTAAAAATACTTTCTTCACTTCATAATGGATGCCATCCATTATATGCTTGTTTTACCTGGATATTAAACGACTGAAGGTGTTCAAAATAAAGAAAATAGTAGAGCAAATATCAAATCAGACGATAACACTATTTCGATAAAAAAATTAAAACTCTTAGACGCACAGTCCATTACTTCTTATTTCTAATTTATCGTAGTATCCTTAATAAAGTCGGCAAGATCTTTTTTAAATTTTTGCAATGATGGCATTTGGGTATACATCATATGCCCGGCTTCATAATATGTCATTATAATATTTTTTCGGATTTCAGGTCTTAATCTCAAATGTTCGATGGAGTGTTCTACCCCGTAAAAGACTGTAGCTAAATCGTAAATACCATTCATAATCAGTACTTTGACATTTGGATCTCTATTCATGGCGTCGGCCATATCCATACCTGTATTTATAGCGGTTTGTGTCCCCCAACTTTCATTGCCCTGATGTTTCCAGTCCCAGATAAACCCCTTTGATGAATATGCAGAAGTTTTGTAATTAAGTTTTTTACTTACACCCAGATCTCTGTGCAAATAGTCGAGAAATCCTGTTGTATATGCAGGAGAAATGGCATCACTTTGCGGATCTGTTGTGCCACTTTGATTTAGTAAATTTTCATTGATTCCAATAAACCTGGAATCCAGTCTACCTACCGTCATACCTTCTTCACGCATTAATTCATTAAAAAATTCACCAGCCTTCACCCTCAGATTTGCCTTCATCCAGTAGTCTTTACCTACTCCTGTGTAGTTTTGCAATTTTTGGGCAATATCGATTTGTTCTCCGGCATTTAGACGGGTGCCTTTGAATAATGCGGGCATATATTCATCTTCAGTAAATTTCCTGACATCATCAAGAAAAGCGTTTAGGTTTGGGTTTTTATTATTTAGCTTGTTATGATACCATGCAGTGGATGCATAAGATGGAAGATGTACTACATAAGGTAAGTCATCATCTGGGGGAAACATCAATGTTCTCAGATCAAATACTGCAGAAACCATCACCACCCCATTTAATGCGACGCCCTTATCCAATAGATATTTCATCACACCTGCATTGCGGAATGTGCCATAGCTTTCTCCCAGAAGGTACTTAGGTGATTGCATACGATCATATTCTTTCAGGAATTGTATGATGAAGAGACTTGTTGCCCGGATATCCTGATCGACACCCCAGAAATCTTTTCCTTCTGCCTTGCCAACCGGCATACTTAAGCCCGTACCTATAGGATCCATCATCACCACATCGGCCACATCTAGGATGGAATAATCATTGTTCACAAGCTGATAAGGAGCAGCTTTAGTATAACCCGGGTCATTAACGACTATGCGTTTAGGTCCCATCACACCCATGTGCAACCAATATGATGATGAACCCGGACCACCATTGTAAGAAAATATAATAGGTCTTTTAGAAGGCCCATCTTCTTTGAAGTAAGCTGTAAATCCATGTAATGCAATGGGTTCGTTGTTTTCGTCGCGCAATTGCATAGTACCGGCACGAGTTTTTAGACTGTGAGAAACACCATTTATTTTTACTATTTGGGTAGAAATAAAGATTTCTGCTTCAGGAATTGGGTTTTCCTTCGGTTTTACCTGTGGTTTTTCTTGGGAAGAAATCCCTGTCAGTGATATAAAAATCAGACAATAGGAAACTATCAATTTTCTCATGTTCGTTGCTGTT